>NZ_RZPG01000060.1:0-4440 GCF_004022765.1 Mesorhizobium sp. M6A.T.Cr.TU.014.01.1.1 | reverse complement strand
GCATACTGGCCGCCTGCGCTTACAATCTGCGCACCATGATTGGCGTCCTCTATCCACCCGATGAGAGGCGGACATGAGGGAGGAGTGCGTCCACAATCCGGCAGGATGGCTGCCTAAACCGACAAAGGCCCCGCAAGGGCCGCGGAAAACCGCTCTGCCGGCCTTCAAAAAGGCCCCCACTGACCACCGAAATCCACTTCGCTCCCCGTGCAAAGCCCTCCTTGTGGGAGAAGGTGGCCTCGCGAAGCGAGGTCGGATGAGGGGTGTTCCAGCTTGGCGCAAACTCTCGTATACATCGGCAAAATCGCCAACGCCGCATTCCGTCCAGCACCCCTCAACCGTCTCGGCGCTGCGCGCCGATCCACCTTCTCCCACAAGGGGAGAAGGGAAGGAGTTCTCAACTCCCCGGTGGGCCCACCTCCAGCGCCTTCGGCGCTGTCAGCCCGCCATATCCCGACACCGCGTTGCCGGCGTCCGGCGCCAGCCGCATGAATGACAGCGATGCAGCCGCCGACACGGCGGCGACGATGAAGAACGCGATGTGGAAGTCGCTTAGCGTCAGCGGCCCGCCATGGATTGTCGTCGACACTTCCAGGATGCCGCCGGCCAGCGCCACGCCAAGCGCGATCGACAGTTGCTGGAACACCGCGGCGATCGGCGTTGCCCTGCTGGTGTCGGCGGTCGAAATCTCGGCATAGGCGAGCGCGTTGATGCCGGTGAAGAACATCGAGCGGATGAAGCCGCCGACGAGCAGGGCGGCGAGGATCAGCAGATAGGGCGTCTCCGGCGTGAGCAAGCCGTTAATGGCAATCGACGCCGCCGCGATCAGCGAGCCGAAGATCAGCACACGGCGGAACCCGGCGACCCTGAAGATCAGTGCCGTGACAAATTTCATGCCGATGGCGCCGATCGCCGCCACGAAGGTGAACATTCCCGATTGGAACGGCGTCAGCCCGAAGCCGATCTGGAACATCAGCGGCAAAAGAAAAGGCACGGCGCCTATGCCGATGCGGAACAGTCCGCCGCCGAGAACCGAGGAGCGGAACACTTGGTTGCGGAACAGATCGAGCGCCAGCAGCGGGTTCTTGGCGCGGCGCGCATGCAGGAGGTAAAGCACCGCTGCTACCAGCCCGACCGCCACCGTGAGAAAGCCGGCAATCGGCGGCAAGGCGGGCAGGCTGACCACCGACAGGCCGAACACGATGCCCGATGCCGCCAGCCCGCTCAGCACGAAGCCGACGAAATCGAGCGGCGGCGTCTGCGCCGATTCGGTTTTCGGCAGGAAGCGGGTGGCGAGCCAGATGCCGATCAGCCCGATAGGCACATTGATCAGGAATATCCAGTGCCAGGTGAAATAGGTGGTGATGAAACCGCCGACCGGCGGCCCGACGAGCGGCCCGACCAACGCGGGAATGCTCAGCCAGGACATCGCGGCGACGAGCTCGCTTTTCGGCGTGGCGCGCACCAGCACAAGGCGTCCCACCGGCGTCATCATGGCGCCGCCAATGCCTTGCAGGAAGCGCGAAACCACGAAAGCCGGCAGCGAATTGGATACGGCGCAAGCGATCGAACCGACGATGAACACGGCGATTGCCGCGCGAAACACGTTCTTGGCGCCGAAGCGGTCGGCCATCCAGCCGCTGATCGGAATAAAGACCGCCAGCGACACCAGATAGGCGGTCAGCGCCAGCTTGAGCGCGACCGGGCTGGTCTGCAGGTCGATGGCGATCGCCGGCAGCGACGTCGCGATGACGGTCGAATCCATGTTTTCCATGAAAAGAGCGACCGCCAGGATAAGCGGAATGGTGCGGTTCATGGAACGCGTCCGGATTGAATGTTCACCGCCGATTGCTTGCCGGTCCCTCGGGGGCAAAGGAGTGGGCAGGCAGGGCGGTTACCACGGCATAGGTCGGCTGTCGCCTTACTTTGCCGTCACATTTGTGCGACCAGGGCAGCGGTGCCAGTCCGGAGCCCTGCGGAGAATGGCGCCGAAACAAAAAACCCGCCTCGGCGGCTGGTCGCTGGCGCAAATCAGCACCATGAATAAATTCCTAGCATAGTTGCCGTCACAAAGCAAGGGTCACGAGCCCGCATACGTGCACAAGCAATCGGCTTTTCATCGGCGACGGGACGTGTTACGAGCCAGCGCCAATCCTGAAAGGGAAGAAGACGAGTCGGCGCTGTCCATCCGGTCCAGCGCTTTTCATGCATTCCGAGGGCTGGCCATGGCAAAAATTATCGAAACGTCCACGGGCGCGTTGGCGCTGACCTTTGACGACGTGCTGCTTCAGCCGGGTCATTCCGAAGTCATGCCCGGCGAGACCGATATCCGCACCCGCATCGCCGGCGACATCGACCTGAACGTGCCGATCCTTTCCGCCGCCATGGATACCGTCACCGAGGCGCGCCTTGCCATCGCCATGGCCCAGGCCGGCGGCATCGGCGTCATCCACCGCAATTTCTCGCCGGCCGAGCAGGCCGAGCAGGTGCGGCAAGTGAAGAAATTCGAATCCGGCATGGTCGTGAACCCCGTCACCATCGGCCCCGAGGCGACGCTCGCCGATGCGCTGGGCCTGATGCGCACCTACAGCATCTCGGGCATTCCCGTGGTCGAGAATGGCGGCGCTGGCGGGCATACGGTCGGACGGCTGGTCGGCATCCTGACCAACCGCGACGTGCGCTTCGCCTCCGATCCGGCCCAGAAAGTTTACGAATTGATGACCCGTGAGAACCTGATCACGGTCAAGGAGAACGTCGATCAGGACGAAGCCAAGCGGCTCCTGCACCAGCACCGCATCGAGAAGCTGGTCGTGGTCGACAGCGACGGCAATTGCGTCGGGCTGATCACCGTCAAGGACATCGAGAAGTCGCAGCTCAATCCGCACGCCACCAAGGACGTGCAAGGACGCTTGCGCGCGGCGGCCGCCACCAGCGTCGGCGATGACGGTTTTGAGCGCGCCGAGCGCCTCATCGATGCCGGCGTCGACCTTCTGGTGATCGATACCGCGCATGGCCACTCGCAACGTGTCCTGGATGCGGTGACGCGGGCCAAGAAGCTGTCCAATTCGGTCCGCATCCTGGCCGGCAACGTCGCCACCGCAGAAGGCACGCTGGCGCTGATCGACGCCGGCGCCGACGCCGTCAAGGTCGGCATCGGGCCGGGTTCCATCTGCACCACCCGCATCGTCGCCGGCGTCGGCGTGCCGCAGCTTTCGGCGATCATGTCGGCGGTCGAGACGGCGCAGAAATCGGGCGTCTCGGTCATTGCCGATGGCGGCATCAAATATTCCGGCGATCTCGCCAAGGCGCTCGCCGCCGGCGCCAGTGCCGCCATGATCGGCTCGCTGCTGGCCGGCACCGACGAGAGCCCAGGCGAGGTCTACCTGCACCAGGGCCGCTCGTTCAAAGCCTATCGCGGCATGGGCTCGGTCGGCGCCATGGCCCGCGGCTCAGCCGACCGCTATTTCCAGGCCGAGGTGCGTGACACGCTGAAACTGGTCCCGGAAGGCATCGAAGGGCAGGTGCCTTACAAAGGACCTGTGTCCGGCGTTCTGCACCAGCTTGCGGGCGGCCTGAAAGCCGCTATGGGTTATGTCGGCGGGCGCGACCTTGCCGATTTCCGCGACCGCGCCACCTTTGTACGCATATCCAACGCCGGACTTCGTGAAAGCCACGCCCATGACGTCACGATTACCCGCGAAAGCCCGAATTATCCCGGCGGAGCCTGACCAGCTTGCGCGAAGCCTGACGGCAATGATGCTGCGGCTGTCCCGCCACGCCGCCGCACTCTGTTTCGTCTGCGTGGCGGTTTTCGTCGCCATGACGGCGATGGAGTTCCTGTATTTCCGCCAGTTGAGCGGTGGCCTGCCGTCGCTCGATTTGCGCTGGACCGGTTTCACCCCGGATGAAGGCATGGCCTGGCTGACGGCGCTCGGCCGGCGCGGCAGCGAGATCATCCTGGTCTGGCATTATCTGACCTTCGACCTCTTGTTCCCGGCGCTGCTGTCGCTGACGCTGGTCAGCCTGATCCTGGCCACGGGGCGGCGGCTGAAGAATTTCCGGGCGCTGTCCGCGCAGCTCCAGTCGCTGTTCGCACTTGTCCTGGTGCTGCCCTACACGCTTGCCGATTATGCGCAGAACTTCGCGGTGGCCCGCCTGCTCTCAGATTTCCTGTCGGCCAATCCGGATTCGCTGTCCTTCGCCTCGGCGCTGATCGTCACCAAATTCGCGCTTCTGGCGATGCCGGTGATCGTCATCGCGGTTTTCCACCTGGCCGGTCAGAAACAGCGCTGACTCCCCTTCTCCCCTGGTGAGACCTTTGCACAGAAGCCGAACGGTGATTCTGTGGTGAAGGTTGGAGCAGGGAGATTCGGGATGGCGGATCGTGTTTTGGGTCAGTTGAGTCTGGCGGACGGTCTGGCGGCGTCGGATGAGACGATT
>NZ_RZPG01000059.1:0-5560 GCF_004022765.1 Mesorhizobium sp. M6A.T.Cr.TU.014.01.1.1 | reverse complement strand
GCTGATGACGGCAGCCGGGATGGGCTTCAGCGACACGGTGCTGGTGACGGAGCAAGGCCCGGAACGCCTAACCGGGATGGAGCGCAAGCTCTTCTCGCCTACTTGAGGTACCATCCACGATGGCTAAATTAATATGGCCAGCGCCAATTGAGCCCCTCCAGTGTGTGCGGACTTCAAGTTCATGGTCGGGTCAAGAAGGTCCGCGCATCTTCTTGGCGAAACGGGCAAGAGATATCTCGAAGTATCACGTTTTGTGCTCCGCGTTTCAATAGTCGACCCATTTTGGCGCAAATCTGTCTCTGCAATGCGCCATTTCCGAAGTCCTTAACGAAGGCGATCCGGCAGCATTCCATGTCGGTTTCTCCGATCTAAGATCGATCGAAAGATCATCGCTACCGAACTCTCAGTCTGCCACCACTGTCCGGTCCCACGCGGCCGGGATGTGCGCGGCGCGCCCTGCTGGTGTCCTCCCCGCCGGCAGGGCGCTGAGGGTTTGGATGCTAGTAACTACAGCGCATCCGCGATCGAAACTGAAGGGCTACTTGTCTCAACTTGTAGAGAATGACGGGGCTTCGTGCCGCGCTCTGCAGTGACCGGCGAAGCTCTGCGCCCGTGATGGGCTTACGATGAGCTTCTTGGCTACTTGGCTCGGCGACCAAGCACGGAGGGATCGCCAACAACAGAAGCGCCGCATGTTCTACGCCGGACCAAATGCAGGCGAGATGAATGGGCAGGATCCTCCTTGTCGGCCTGAGGCTGGACTCTCGCCTACTGCGAAGGTGCCGTCCAAACGAATTCCCGAATCGAGCAGGTGGACAGTCGTAATCAGATCCGGGACACCCTCAACCGGATCTGGAAGTTCCTCGCTACGCTTCCGACCGGCGATCTAAGAGGTCGGCGGCATTTCACACCAGAGCGCTTCATGCCGCGCTCGTTTCAAAAGCCCACGCATTTTGGCGCAAGCCTGTCTCCTCCATGCGTCATATTCCTAAAAGTGGTGACGTCGTCTGAACACAAAAGGGGAGCGCGAAACGCGAGGGATTGAAGCGCAGAACCGCCGAACGTACGCCGCCCACCAGAAAGCAGCCCACTCTGAACGGAATCGCTTGCAAAGACGGGAATGGAAATAGTGGAATTGGTCAACATGGACGGTAAAAAAATGAAGATTGTCCAGGGACCGCTACCCATCACATCAATCAACAAGAATTTGATTCCACTTTCCGACGGAATGGGTTTGGCTGCCAAAATCTCGCTGCCAGAAGGCGCGATCCTCCAATTCAGTTGGGACAGCATTGTTGACGTATTCCCTACGGCAAACGCAATCGCACCTAGCGAATTTCCCATTTCGCTGCACATGGTGACGCGAGCATCCATATAGCCATCCGAGGCACAGGCAGGCGCGTCGATCGTCCCTGGAAGCTCGATCAGGCTTCACGGCACAATACTATCATTTGCAGGTAATACGATGAGTAGGCAGATTAGCGTGACCGAACCCGGGACCCTCGAAGCCCTCAAATGGCGCTGTATCGGTCCAGCCAGAGGCGGCCGAGTTGTGGCGGTCGCGGGCGACCCTAACGATCCGACGGTTTTCTATTTCGGCGCCTGCGCAGGCGGGGTGTGGAAGACGATCGACGGTGGGATTTACTGGCACTGCGTATCCGACGGTTTTTTCGCGAGCGCAAGTGTCGGCGCGCTCGCGGTCGCCCGCTCCGATTCGAACGTTATTTATGCCGGCATGGGCGAGGCGTCGATCCGAGGCGACGTCTCTTACGGCGACGGCGTCTACAGGTCGACCGATGCTGGTCGCAGTTGGACTCACTTGGGACTTAAAGAGACCCACCATATCGGCAAGATCTGCATTCATCCGGACGACCCTGACATCGTGTATGTCGCCGCGCTCGGCGACGCATTCGGGCCAAACGAGGAGCGCGGCGTGTTCCGCTCCGTGGACGGCGGCAAGACCTGGCAGAAGGTCCTCTACCGCGATCCCGACGCCGGCGCCATCGACATCTCGATGGATCCCAACAATCCGCGCATCCTCTTCGCCACGATCTGGCAGACGCGACGGAACTTTTGGAACCTGAACAGCGGTGGGCCGGGCAGCGGAATATTCCGGTCGTTTGATGGCGGCGACTCCTGGGAAGAGCTGTCCGGTCGGAACGGCCTGCCGGGCGGGGTGCTCGGCAAGATTGGCGTCTCTGTTTCGCAGGCGCAGCGCGGGCGCGTCTACGCGCTCATCGAGGCGGAAGGAGACAAGACAGGGCTCTATCGCACAGATGATCACGGCGACCGCTGGATCCAGACCTCGCAGAATCGCGATTTAATGCACCGTCCTTTCTACTACACCCATGTCTTCGCCGACCCTGGACATGCCGGTACCGTCTACATAACCAATTATCAGATGTGGAAGTCGACCGATGGGGGGGCGAGCTTCACCGAAGTGGCGACGCCCCACGCCGACAACCACGATCTCTGGATCGATCCGGTCAATCCCAAGCGGATGATCGAAGGCAACGATGGCGGCGCCTGCGTCACCTTCAATGGTGGCGTGACTTGGTCGTCGATTTACAATCAAAAGACGGCGCAGTTCTATCGCATTGACGTCGATGAGCAGTATCCCTATCGGGTCTATGCCACCCAGCAAGACAACACCTCGATCTCGGTTCCGAGCGCGTCGGAATGGGGCGTTATCACCCTGAGCGATTGCACCTATCCAGGCACCGGCGAGAGCGGCTTCATCGTCGTCGATCCCGAGGATCCCAACATCGTCTATTGCGGCGCCCTCGGCTACAGCTCGGGCGCAGCAGCTGTGCAACGCTACGACCACCGGACCCGGCAGTTCCACCTCGTCAATGTCTGGCCGGAAGAGTTGAACGGTGTCGCGCCGAAGAACATGCGTTACCGATTCGCCTGGACCTTTCCACTCACCTTCTCACCGCATGATCCGAAGACGCTCTATGCTGGGGGTAACCATGTCTTCCGCAGCCGCGACGAAGGATCGAGCTGGACGGCGATCTCGCCTGACCTCAGCCTCAACGACCCGGCTCGGCAGGACTATTCGGGCGGCTTGACTGGCGAGAACTTTGGCTGTGAGGTCCATGCGACGTGCGCCTCGGTGGTGGAGTCTCGGCATCGCAAAGGTGAGATCTGGGCGTCTACTGACGACGGGCTCGTTCATGTTACGCGAGACGGTGGGGCCCAGTGGAACAACGTCACGCCCAAGGGGATGCCGGAACTCGCATATGTCGGCTGCGTTGAGATCTCGTCGCATGACGCTGATACCGTTTATGTAGCGGCCACGCGCTACAAACTTGCCGATTATCAGCCCTATCTTTTTCGCACCAGGGACGGCGGCAAGAGCTGGCAGTCGATCGTCGGCAACTTCCCGAGGGGGGAGATCACGCGTGTGGTGCGTGCCGACCCGGTTCGGCCAGGCCTACTCTTCGTCGGCACCGAGACAGGGGTCTTCTTCAGTCTCGATGACGGCGAGCATTGGTCGCGCATGGACGGCGGCTTGCCCGTGGTTCCGGTCTACGATCTTAAGATCAAGGGCAGCGATCTCGTCGCCGGCACCCACGGCCGGTCTTTCTGGATTCTCGACGACGTGACGCCGTTACGCGGGCTGGCTGCGGACCAGGAGGATATCTTGCTGGTGAGCCCGCGGTCGACGATCCGGACCAAGCTCCGGGCCGGGACGGGCTTCGCTAAGGCGAGGATCAGCTACGGCGAGGGTATCGCCGCCGCCACAGAAGGCGTGGAACTGGAGGGCGGACGGCGCGATTACCTCTATCTGGACTGCGGCGAGAATCCCCCGAATGGGGCGATCATCTATTACTGGCTCTCCCAAGATGCGGAGGGACCGGTCAGGCTCACCTTCCAAGACGCCGCGGGAAATACCGTCATCACCTTCTCGAGCGACGAACAGGACGCGCCCTTCCACAGGAAGCCGGGAACGAAGGCCGGGCTCAACCGCTTCGTCTGGGATCTCAAGCATGTCGGGCCGGCCAAGCTCGACCAGTCGCTGATAACCCGCAAATACGAGCCTCTCGCGCTGAAGGGTGACAACCAAAGCGGCGCGACGGTGGTTCCCGGCAGCTATAAGGTCGAGCTTCAGGTCGACGGCAGAATTCAGACGGTGGACTTTACAGTCCTCAAGGATCCCCGAATCGTTACGACCGAAAACGAGTTCGCCGAGCAGTTCGCTCTCCTACAGAGGCTGTTCGGCAATCTCTCGGCGCTCAATCAGGCGGTCAATCGAATCCGGTTTCTTAGGCGCCAGCTCGCGGATGTGCAAAGGCGGCTCGACGACAGCGGCAAGTCGCTCAGCGAGAGCGTGCAAGCATTGGTCGGTCAGCTCGAGGCGATTGAAGCGACGCTGGTCGACATCAAACGGGAGACTCCACAAGATCAGCGCAACCCGGCCGGCTTGAATGATACTCTGATCGGCCTCGTCAACGTGGTTGATTGCGCGGACGCGGCGCCGACGCTGCAAGCGCGACAGGTGTCCGATGAGATCATCTCGAAGGTCGACAATGAGATCACAAAGCTGGATGGGCTCGTGAAAGACGATGTGACTGCGCTCAATGCAGCGCTCCGGTGCGTTGGCATCGAGCCGGTCGGGACCGGCAGGTTGCCGTGAGGAGTTACACGTTGTTCAGTGAGCTTTTCTTAGAGAAGGAGCGGGAGATGGATTTCATTGAGCGAATTTTCGGTGTGGCGCCGGATGGGGGCGACGGCACGACCGAGATGCTCTACATCGCTGTTGCGCTCGTCGTAGCGGGGATGTTGGTCGCCCGCAGGTGGCTTAGCCGACGCGCCGCAATGCGGCGGCGCTAGTCTCTAAATGGTGATCTTCATGCAGGCCGTGGGCCGGGGCGACTCCGCACTCCTATCTTCAAGCGGTGATGGCAGATCAAAAGGCTGGCCTGAATTCGTTTTCCGCGCACGCCAACGATGGAATCTTGAGGTGATTGCCGGCCCGGCTGGCTTTTGTGACCGCCGTACAATGGTACCCAGAATGCATGAACAAGAGCGAGCCGGCCTGTCGTCATCGGATTCGACAACCTCGCAAAACCGGCAGTTGAACCAAAAAAGAGCTTACCTGACCGACCCACGACGTTTGATGCCCTGCCCTGTCCGCGTGGCAATGGATCAGAGCAAAAGGGCCCGAAGAGATCGCCAACCAAATCGCCCAGAAATTCAAGAAGATCGCTGGAATCTTCACCCACAGCGGCAGGGCGGGATTCTCTCGGCTATAGCTGATCTTAACATTATCGGCTTTCGGCCGCTGCTGGCTGCCCTTTCGCCACGATTGTTCGACGACGCGCTTCGGCGCGCGAGCGAACGCATCATCCTATGCGCCATCAAAGAGACTAGCGTCCCGGACGGGACCCTGAATCCAGGCGTCCTCGCCAGGCAGCTTTTCTAAGACGCTATTATCGAGGGATCGAGATGCAGAAGGAACTACGTTTTGAGCGGTCCGAGTTCGCGACACGCGTCACTGCGGTGAAGAAGGAAATGGAGAGGCGGGGCATAGACGTCCTCCTGCTTTCCGAGCCGG
>NZ_RZPG01000058.1:0-2500 GCF_004022765.1 Mesorhizobium sp. M6A.T.Cr.TU.014.01.1.1 | reverse complement strand
CTCCGAATACCTGGGAGTACTAGTCGGCAGACACACGGCGGGTGCTAACGTCCGTCGTGAAAAGGGAAACAACCCTGACCTACAGCTAAGGTCCCCAAGTTATGGCTAAGTGGGAAAGGATGTGAGGATCCCAAAACAACCAGGATGTTGGCTTAGAAGCAGCCATCATTTAAAGAAAGCGTAACAGCTCACTGGTCTAAATAAGGGTCTTTGCGCCGAAAATGTAACGGGGCTCAAGCCATACACCGAAGCTTAGGGTTCGTGAGCAATCACGAGCGGTAGCGGAGCGTTCTGTAAGCTGATGAAGCCATACCCGTGAGGGGTGGTGGAGGTATCAGAAGTGCGAATGCTGACATGAGTAACGTAAGGGGAGTGAGAGACTCCCCCGCCGAAAGTCCAAGGGTTCCTGCTTAAAGCTAATCTGAGCAGGGTTAGCCGGCCCCTAAGTCGAGGCAGAAATGCGTAGACGATGGGAACCACGTTAATATTCGTGGGCCTGGAGGAAGTGACGGATCATTGAGGTAGTCCAATCTTATCGGATTGAAAGGGCTGCTGCGTGGTTCCAGGAAATAGCTCCTCCTTATAGACCGTACCCGAAACCGACACTGGTGGACTGGTAGAGTATACCAAGGCGCTTGAGAGAACTATGCTGAAGGAACTCGGCAAATTGCACGCGTAACTTCGGAAGAAGCGTGACCCTTTTCCACGCAAGTGGAGGAGGGTGGCACAGACCAGGGGGTAGCGACTGTTTATCAAAAACACAGGGCTCTGCGAAGTCGCAAGACGACGTATAGGGTCTGACGCCTGCCCGGTGCTGGAAGGTTAAGAGGAGGGGTGCAAGCTCTGAATCGAAGCCCCAGTAAACGGCGGCCGTAACTATAACGGTCCTAAGGTAGCGAAATTCCTTGTCGGGTAAGTTCCGACCTGCACGAATGGCGTAACGACTTCCCCGCTGTCTCCAGCATAGACTCAGTGAAATTGAATTCCCCGTGAAGATGCGGGGTTCCTGCGGTTAGACGGAAAGACCCCGTGCACCTTTACTATAGCTTTACATTGGCATTCGTAGTGGCATGTGTAGGATAGGTGGTAGGCTTTGAAACCTGGGCGCCAGCTCAGGTGGAGCCACCCTTGAAATACCACCCTTATCACTATGGATGTCTAACCGCGGCCCGTTATCCGGGTCCGGGACAATGTATGGTGGGTAGTTTGACTGGGGCGGTCGCCTCCTAAAGAGTAACGGAGGCGCGCGATGGTGGGCTCAGAACGGTCGGAAATCGTTCGCTGAGTGCAATGGCATAAGCCTGCCTGACTGCGAGACTGACAAGTCGAGCAGAGACGAAAGTCGGTCATAGTGATCCGGTGGTCCCGCGTGGAAGGGCCATCGCTCAACGGATAAAAGGTACGCCGGGGATAACAGGCTGATGACCCCCAAGAGTCCATATCGACGGGGTTGTTTGGCACCTCGATGTCGACTCATCGCATCCTGGGGCTGGAGCAGGTCCCAAGGGTATGGCTGTTCGCCATTTAAAGCGGTACGTGAGTTGGGTTCAGAACGTCGTGAGACAGTTCGGTCCCTATCTGCCGTGGGTGTAGGAATATTGAAAGGATCTGTCCCTAGTACGAGAGGACCGGGATGGACGGATCTCTGGTGGACCTGTTGTGGCGCCAGCCGCATAGCAGGGTAGCTATATCCGGACGGGATAACCGCTGAAGGCATCTAAGCGGGAAACCCACCTTAAAACGAGTATTCCCTGAGAACCGTGGAAGACGACCACGTTGATAGGCCGGGTGTGGAAGAGCGGCAACGCTTGAAGCTTACCGGTACTAATAGTTCGATCGGCTTGATCGTTCTCATTCCTTATGCCCATTGTCCGGCGACAATCCTTTGGATCGCGCTGAGATGTGAGAGCACAACAAAGACCAGCGAACAGCTCAGAGAGAGCAGAAAATAGGGTTCCCTATTCGCTACTCACTATTGGCTATTCGCTCAAAAAGCTTCTCGAGCAACGTGCGCTTTGCCGACCTGGTGGTTATGGCGGAGCGGCTGCACCCGATCCCATTCCGAACTCGGCCGTGAAACGCTCCAGCGCTGATGGTACTTCGTCTCAAGACGCGGGAGAGTAGGTCGCTGCCAGGTCTGCAAAACGCACGTTGAAAAAATCTTCTCCTTACAAAACAGGCCCGCCAATCGGGAGCCCGGGCCGCGCAAGCGGCCCTTTCAGTTGGCGGAACCAACTAAGCGCTGACTTGTTTCAAAAGTTGACGCGGGGTGGAGCAGCACCCGTCCGCCCACAAAGGCCAAGGCCTTGAGGACGGACAAACCAAAAAGTCCGGGCTGCCCGGCCGGCATTCGCCGTTAAGTTGACGCGGGGTGGAGCAGCCCGGTAGCTCGTCAGGCTCATAACCTGAAGGTCACAGGTTCAAATCCTGTCCCCGCAACCAAATCAAAAACGGCCCGCTTCACGCGGGCCGTTTTGCGTTTGGGGCCCGGCACGGTCGA
>NZ_RZPG01000057.1:0-6800 GCF_004022765.1 Mesorhizobium sp. M6A.T.Cr.TU.014.01.1.1 | reverse complement strand
AACGCCTGCTCGCGTTGTCATAGACCAGGGCAGCGGGCCGGAAGAAATGATCGTACGATATCCTCTTGGCGATGTCGCTAACCCGTTATCTAGCGAACAGGTAGTGGAGAAGTTCAAGAACATCACCCGAAACAACGTTCACCCGCAGTGGCAGGAAGAGATCCTCACGGCGATAGCTAGCCTTGACACCACAGGCTTTCTGCCGCTCCTGGCAGCCCTCTCGCCACAGGAGGGTCGACACTTACACAGAGAACCCGCCGAAGGAGACGCCGCGCGCGAGCTAGTCACGTGAAGGTATGTTTGCCACACTGGGTCTGTTCTGCTTTTTGGCAGAAATTTCTGACTGATGACCGGATATCGTCGGCGGATGCCTATGCGAATCGACCAGTTTGTGGTTCGGTGCGGCAATCAAAGTGAGAGTGCGTATGCCTCACCTTGGAATGCTCCCAACGATTCTTCCGTTGCCTCACCAGGATGTTTCCCACGCTGCGACCCTTCAGCTGACACTTCTCTGGGTACGCTCGAGCAGTTCCCGGCTCCGCCACGGTTCTTCGTCAAACCAAGCCCGCAATTCGTCAGTCACTCCTGCAAGAGAATCAGGTCGTCGCCGTTCTCGCTTTTGCTTTGGTTTCAGCTTCGCGGTGGGGCGGGATTTCGCCCTCCTTCCACGCAGTTCGCAATCCTGAGAGGAACCGATCGAGCGCGGGCTCGGTCATGGGCGGTGGCGTGGGCCATTGATTTCGGCGATGGCGACAAGACGCCGTTTGTGCGGATCTCATGTCCCTCAGCAGCCTAAGAGCATCCAGCCGACAGTCCCATGGGGCGCATTCCGGCGTCCGCGGTGCCGGTCCACACACCAGGTTCTGGAAGCGACGGGCATCTCCTGCCATTTTGCTGCAATTGCCGAGGTGGGACCTCCTTCTCGCTCTCCAGGGACCGTCAGGCTGCTTTCACCGACAGGTCCGTTGATAGGCAGCATTACCCGAGAGCATCGACCAGACGATCCTCGCATTCTTGTTGGCGAGCGCGACCGCCGCCACATTGGGATGGCGCCGTCCGCAACTTGCCGAGCCAGAGGCCTCGCGGATCCTGTTTGCCGCCGGCGCGACCCAGAGCGGTGCGAGCGCCATGGATCATCTGCGTGCAAATAAGTAGCCGCGTTTTGGCAGGCTGGTTGCCGAGCAGATGACGCCGGCCGCCGTTAAACTGGCGCTCGACGCCCGCGAGGAGATCCACGCCCGGCATGAAGAAGCAGATCGGCTGCGTTGTCGAGCGCGCCAAGATCGAGGCCGATCTCGCCCAACGCCGTTTCATGCTGGTCGATCCGGATAATCGTCTCGTCGCCGACACACTCGAAACCAAATGGAACGAGAAGCTCCGTATCTTGGCCAAGGCCTGCGAAGAGCGCGAGCGTGCCCGGGAGCACGATCAATTCATCCTTGATGAAGCTGTCCGCGAGCGGCTGGTTGCAATGACGGTGGATTTCAAAAAGCTCTGGGCGGATCCCGATGCACCAAACCGCGAGCGCAAGCGACTGCTTTCCCACATCATGAAGGATGTCACTATCGTCAAGCTGCCGACGGAAGGAGCCACCAAGGTTCATGTGCGGGAAGATCCAGAGACGCCCACCACCCTGAGCCCAAATTCTTCTGCCCAGCAGGTCAACACGCAGCCCGGCATCGTCGAACTGGGCGATAGACTCCTCGAGGACCACGTCTATTCCGAGATCGCAGAACCGCTCAACCAGCAAGGATACCGTCCGGGTGAGGCCGCACGCCGCGGTCGCCCTAACGCCCGCTTCACAGCGTTGCGAGTTGCCTATATCGTTCACCATACAAGCTGCGCTCTCGCTAGGACCGCTGCGGGAGGCCTTTTATGGGTGGGGCGCACCTCACCGCCCTGCCAAGCCGTCTTCAGATTTGCGGTGAAGCGCTGCAGATCGATGACGACCGGTTCCTGTGGCGTTGCTTGCACTCCACGACGATCGACGCGTCTTCCCAAATCTTCCTGTGCCGCACGGATGCCGGTGAACAGCATCACCGGGTCCGCCGTTGCGAGCATCGCACGCAGCAGCTGTTTGTCGACCTCCGGCACCTCGGGATGGGCCAATACACGCTCGACCGGCGGCGCTGGCGGATGATAGCGCTTGATCACACGCGCGCCGATACGGGTCTTCTCTCGCAGCTTAAACGAGGGCTGGAAGAGATTGCCGTGCAGCCGCACTGCGTCATAGAGACGAACAAGTGCCGCCGTGGCTTCCGCACCCACGAACCTGCCATAGCCGACCAGGCGACGAACGATGGCACTGTTCTTCTGTTCGACCCATGCCTGATCATTCTTCCGATAAGCACGGGAACGCGTCACTTCCAATCCTTGACTTCTGCACCAGGAGACCACGAGTTCATTCATGAAGGCGCTGTCATTGTCAAAGTCCACGCCTTGAAGCGGAAAGGGGAACAACGACCTGGCCCGCTTGATGGCAGCGATGACAAGACCACTTTCTCGCGTCCGCACCGGCACGCACTCGGTCCAGCCTGTGGCGATATCGGTCAAGACCATCGCTTGCACAAAGCTGCCGGACGAAGAGGTGCCGGAATGGGCAACGAAGTCGACCTCGACATATCCGGGCGGCGGATCGTTCCAGTCGCCGAAGGTGCGCACCGGAACCGACCGACGCACCGCAGAACTCAGTCCGGCGCTGCCCGCCGCGAGCTACCTCACGTACTTCCGAAAGCAGGCGATCCATCGTCGCTGGACTGATCGTCAGCAGCTTGTCGCGAAGTTCGCCATCCAGATCGAGCCGGCCATGCCGCTCAAGAGCCCGCAGCAAAATGGGAATCAGCGGTTTCAGCCGTTTCGAGCAAAGGCGATCGGACGCCTCCCACAATGCCACCAGCGCCTCCAGAACTTCGGCGCCATAAAGCACCGGATATTGTCTGGTGGGCGAGGGACCGGCAGCGCGAGGTCGCAACACCCGGATCGCATGTTTGCGATGATAGCCGGTAACTGCGACGAACTCGTCCAAAATCCGTTGCTTGTCGGCCCGGCAGCTCGATCGATATCGCTCGATAATTGCTTCAATCAATTCCAACCGTGTCGCCATGCTAACCCGCCCCGCCATCCCGCCTCCGAATCAGGATGACAACAACGGCTTCATCCCCTCGGGACGGCGACCCTATTGGTAACAATCAACGTGAGGCAATGCGGGGGTCAAATCCTCACTTCGCTTGACAATAATAGGAAGGCAGCACGACAAAGCGGGATCACTGAAAGTCAAACCGGCGTCCCTTGAACATCGCACCCATCGAACATCGTCGAGACGCGCCGTGCCACGCCGCGGGCATTAAACGGTGCAAAGATCCTGTAAGAAAATTTCACAGAATCTTAGCGATGGCAAATCGCTGACGGTGGTACTTTACCCATAAGCCTGAGGTCAGGCACGGCTGAAAGAGCTAATGCCGATTTACGCCTCGGACCACCGCGCAGCACAAACACCGGAGTCAACAGCCAATGGCAAGAAGAGCACTCATCCTGATTGAAGGCAGTACAACGGGTAATGGTCTTCTATATGTCCAAGCGGCCCAGCGTCTTGGTCTTCATCCAATTACCCTATCGGCTGATCCAAATCGGCACGACTATCTTGCGATGGAAGGCAGTGAGGTAGTCCGTGTCGATACGGACAATCTCGATGCGCTGATCCGTGAATGTTCCCGGCTAAGTGCGACCTATGACATTGCTGGCATCACGTGCTCAGTGGAGTCGTTCTATGCGACAGCCGGCAAGCTCAGCCGGTACTTCGATCTACCCGGACCGAACCCTGAGTCGATTGAACGATGCTGCGATAAGGCTACTCAGCGTCAGCTCCTCGAGAAGGCCGGCGTTCCGATACCTGCTTATCGCGTGGCGGCGGATGCGGCGGGCGTGGAAAGCGCCGCTGCGGGGATCGGCCTGCCGGTGATTGTTAAGCCAGCCGTAGGCAGCGGCAGCATGGGGGTCCGATTGTGCCGCAGTCTAGATGAATTGGCCGAACATACGACCTATCTGTTGGGCGGGAGTCACATATGGCGGTCGCTGCCAAGGATACTGGTCGAAGAATTCGCACAAGGCGCGCATTATACCATTGACATAATGGGAAATGAGGTCATTGCAATTGCCGCCCTTGGCTTTGGCCGCCCACCGACTTTCGTTTATCGTGAGTGCACCTATCCGGCCCCGCTGGCTGCTGACGAGCATAATCGTATCGCCGATGTTTCGCTGAGCTGTCTGCGCGCTCTCGGCCTTGGCTGGGGGCCAACGAACGTTGAACTCCGGTGGACGAAGCGTGGCCCAGTCGTCATTGAAGTCAATCCGCGTCTTGCTGGCATGTCTACTCCTCAATTGGTTGAGCTGGCTTACGGCATCGATCTCGTCACCGAGCACATTAAGCTTGTCGTCGGCGACGAATATAACTTGCGCAGAAAGCATTCGTACACTGCGGCCGTGCGGTTCCTAACTGCTGATCGCGATGGCACCCTGGATTGGATCGATGGCGACGGTCGCGCGGCTGCTGTACCAGGTGTCGCCGAGGTCAAGTTGTTTGTTAAACCCAAGACGCCGATCGTCAGGAAAAGTGATTACAGAGACTGCATCGGACATGTCATCGCCGTTTCGCCCAGCTTTGCTCAGACCCAGGCGATACTTCAGCATGCTGTCGAGTTAATTGCTTGGTCGATTACACCATTGTAACCGCTGCTTTCAGGCCACGGCCATGAGCGGCTCGGGTAGGTAGACTCATGGCAGCAGATCGTGATCCGGCTTTGTGGGTGGCCGGCGATGATGCGGGTGATGACGTCGGCCAGGTAGTAGTGAGGCTCGAGGCCGGTAGCTTGCAGTCATGATCGGCGTCGTTGTGGCCGCCGCCCGGGCAGCGCCGCGTTCGGAGCCGGCGAACAGCCACGACTTCGACCGAGGGCGAAGACTGATTCCGCACCCCTCTTCAAATGGCGGAAAACAGCGATTCCTGATTGTCGTCGTTGATGCGACGCTGAGTATTGCGCGCCAAATCGGCTTTGAGCCGTTCATCTTCAAGATCACTGGCGCGGATTTGGTAGGGCGAACCGCGCATCCCTGTCGGCGGGCAATATGCCGTCCCTGAACTGTCCGCAGTGATTTGGCGCGACGAGCGGTCCAGGTCTTTCCCCAACCGGTCTGCATGCCATGCGGTTGAGCGTGGCCGCGATTTCGGCATCCGACCACCGCGTTTCCATGGATCGCATGATTTCCAAGGCTTGTTCAGGTGTACGCTGGCCATGCTCGCCGGATTTGCGCACCTGCGAGTGCTGACCTTCGTGCCAGTGAATGGTCAGGATCATCTCGCGCGTAGCGTCAACGTCCGCCCGCGATATCCTTGATGAGGCGCGCAGCGGCTGGCGACAGCGCACGTCGACGCTCGGCGCATTCCAGGCGGCTTCAAGATCCTTGGCGACCCGTGACTCCGGAACCGCATCGACGGACGGGCGCCACGGCCGTACCTCACTCTGCCTGGCCTCCCAGGTCTCTACGCGCGTGAGCGTGGCTTCCCAGCTCTTCTCGAACTGGGCGGCAGTGCGCCGGTTCTCGGTGCCGCAGGCGGCACAACGGCGCTCGGCAAGCCACGCCCCATAGCGCGCCCGCTGCAGGTCTCGTTCATCTGATGCCGCTGGGCTTCGCTCTCCAGCTGCATCCGTTCAGCCTCCAACGCCGCTTCGACCGCCATCGGCGCAACCGCGTCCAGCGCTTCGCGTGTCACCGCCGCGTCGGTACGAAACCCTTGAACGACATGCATTGCGCCTGCGCCATCATGAGGTGCCACGCTCGCAGCGATATACCGGATAACCTTGGCCACGCCCGGCATACATGACAAACTAGCTTTCGCCCGTATCGACCATAGGAATGAAACCGGGAGCGCGCGACTGCCGCGGCCCGACTTGACGCGGCCGGCTTTGCCATAGGCGTTGGCCGCGAGCGGTTCCTGGTTCCGTTCGTAGTCGCTCCATTCGATATAGGCTTCGTGATGGCCCTTGAGCACCACCCGCACTCGCTGGCCGGCGTGTAATGGCCATAGCTCTTGCGAACGCGGCCATCGACGTCTCGGTGCGCTTCTCGCACTTACCATAGACATAGGCGCCGGCGTAGACGGGTTCTTCGGGATCGAGATCACGTTGCATCCGAGACCTCGATTTCGATCCCCCGCACCCGGTACAGGAGCACTGGTCATACTTGGCGCGAGATTCTGTCGCTGCCGCGGCGCCGCCGACTACTTCAACCGGCAGAAAGGCGCCCGCCGCACGAGCGCGTCTCACCCCCAAAGGCGCGGTGCCAGCCACAAATCAGCGACCGATCGAGATCATGTCGGCGCGCCACCTTCGGTGACCGTGAACCCGGGCTCCTTCAGCGCCGTCGACCAACTCCGAAGCCGACCCGTCCCACTCACAATCGCCATCCAATGAATGGACACCTGGCTATCCTCGCTGCTTGCATCGTGGTCGTTAAATCAACCATGACAAAAACGCTTCACCTCCTCACAAACAAGGCGGTCCTCACCGGGTGCTAAGGGAGTTTCCGACACCGATGTCCGCATGGTCCCCAACGTCACTGCCGATGGCGACACCACCGAGGCGAGGCTAATCCATATGCCGCATATTATCGCGGCGCCGAATTATCGGAGCCGCGTTCTCATTGAGAGAGTTGCTGGTCTTGCCTACTTAACGAAGAGCTGGCGGGGTATTTTGGTCAGGGGTTCGTGCCCGGTTTCGGTGACGACAAACGGTTGAGTGATGGTG
>NZ_RZPG01000056.1:0-8435 GCF_004022765.1 Mesorhizobium sp. M6A.T.Cr.TU.014.01.1.1 | reverse complement strand
CGCATTTGATGTCCGTCCAACGCTGGATGCTCCCGACGACGATCCCTATGTCTGGCTTGAAGATGTAGAGGGCGAGCGGGCACTTGCCTGGGCCGCCGGCCAATCGGCAAAGACCCTGAAGCACTTCAGTGGAGCGCAATTCGAGCGCGACCGCGCGACTCTGAAGGCAGGCCTGTTCCCTAAGCGGCGTCGCATCTCCCCCGGCCGAGTCGCATGGCTTGAATCCGATATCAGGGCTTGGATGGAAACTAGATCTGAGAGCCGCACCGCATGAATGTAGCCTCCCAATATCTTCTCCCGTCTGTGGCGCATCACGAAGCCGGGCACGCGGTGGCCGCCATCGTTTTGCACCGTCAGATGTTCGACGACGACCGTGAACTCCCTGCTTTCTCAAGTGTTAGTATTTACCCCGACGCCGGTGACGGAGAGTGCGGTGGTTTTGTCGAAGGCACGGTTTTCTATTCAGCGCAAGGATTCACCTCGGAGCTAAAGCCGATTTTCGAGAACGATATGGATCGACATTTCCAACGCGATGAAGCGATCCAAGAGATAGTTGCGTGTCTGGCAGGTCCTTTTGCAGAATCCGCATTCGAAGGCTATCTGGACCCGCGCGATATGGCGATGAATGCGTCCGATGGGAATGAGGGGAGCAGCGACTACGCGGATGCCAAGCGAATCTATGGTGAGTTGCGGTTCCTGATGCCGCGCCGCCCCCGTTGGAGGCGGATCGAAGATCGCACGGCCCGGCTAGTACTCGATCACTGGTCAGCCATCGAAGCATTGGCCGCGCATTTGCTGGTCAAGCATGATCTCCAATTCGATGAGGCTCTGACGATTGTTGCGCCGCATCTTCCGCCCATGCCAGCAGCTACGCCGCCAGAGCGTCATCCGCAGCCTGCTTGATCAGCCATTCGATGTGATTTGACCACATCTGCAACACCTCGCGCTTCTCCTTGACGTTGCTATAGAGATCGTAGATTTCGCCAATGTCTCCGGTGCGGGCTCACAGCCCGTCCATATAGCCGCCAGTCTGCTGCCTTCGAGTGGCCCATGTTGGCCGCGGCCAGGAAGTGGCGACGATTGAAAGGACAAAATCAGTTGCCGAAACTCATCGCAGGTGACGGTCTGGTGGCAATTTGGGCACATCTTGTGTCTCGTCGCCAGTAAACACGGATGCCCGGCAGGAGACTGAGCTCGCTGCCGGCGGAAATCGTAGAGCGCCAGCGACGCATTCTGATCTTTCGTCAGGCAGTCGACCGCCTTGGCATACGCCTCGGCCTCCATCTCGATCGACCTGAACCGGTATCTTGTGCGCCATCCGGACGATCTGGGAAAGCTTGGCCGGGCCGGCGCCTTCCCAGGCGCACGGGAAGCGCGACGACCCATGTGGACCCTGGATTTCACTCCGCACTTACGCTGCTTTGGCCTTGTCAGCAGCCTGAGCATAAAGCGTGCTCAGCTTTCAGGCCGAGCACTCATCCATTGTTGACAGCACCTGTCGTCATTCAGGATCGCCCCATTCTCGCAGGCCGCTTGCAGCTTTCAGGCTGTTGTCAGCCAGGGCCGCCATAAAGGGTCTCGTTAAACAACATTCAGGAGGCCGTTCCAATGATCAATCAGTTTGCGAGACTTTTTCGAGGACCAGGTATGCAGGCTTGTTTCAGGACAAAGAACTTTCTGGCGGCAACCACCGCGATGACGACGGTATTCCTGCCGGCTGTGTCTCTCGGGGTGGGTCTGGTAGCATTTCCAACTGGAGAAGCGTTGGCCGACGACCCGATTTCGATCCCGCTGGAGTATGTCGGGGAAGGCCATGACCGCCTGGGCATCTGGGCCAAGATCAACAATGGCAACGCGCAGCGATACGTATTCGACACGGGCTCGGACCAGCTCAACACGCAGATCGGGTCAGAGGTGACCGGGGTCCGCCCGATTGCCGACACGCCTTACGTATATACGTACGGGGACGGAACGTATGGCAATAAGCTTCAGAACGTGGAAATTGATAAATTTACATATGTCGATCCAGATCAAAAGATAACAATCGACGGGCCATCTGTAAGCGATAAGAAATACCGGGCTGCTCGCATTCTCGATTTTGTCTATACCCATGCGTATTGCAAGGACAACAATCTTAAGTGCACGCCGGGATCCGTGACGGATGGACTTAAAGATATGTATGGTCAGGATCTCCAAGAACCTTATCACGCCGATAAGGAGCAGCGGGCGAAAATGACCGCTGGCAAGATGGCAGACGAAGGCGGCGATTTCGCAGGTACACTCGGGGCCGGCGATTTTCTTGGCAAGACAAGTGTCTGGGGCATGATGGGCAGTGTCACCAGGTCTGGCTACGTGGTCTCCGCCAATGTGAATCCGGATTCCGAGAGCGACCAAACGCCTGGCTGTTCCCCCTGCACGATTGTCAACCTCAATCCAAGCCTCCGGGCCCAATATACTAATGCCATGCCATGGGGAGAACCCGAGGAAAAAGATCAGGATTCTTATCAGAATTTTCCTGGCTCTGGCGCCAATGCCTCGACCGAATACGAAGGCAGCTACAATCTGCAGTACACGGTTAAGGATGGAGCCCCACCAATCACCGACCCCAACAAGACCGCGGTATTGCTCGACACCGGCACACCGGGCGGTGGCAGTCTGGAGATCAGTGATGCGATGCTGAAGCAATTTCAGGATGCGGGCGTCGAACTTAAAAATGTTCGGAGAAATGAGCAACGCGAGATCGTAAGCGCATCGGGCAACATCCCGAGCGTTACAATCGCAGGAACGGATGGCGATCCGGTAAGGCTGGACAATATCGACTTCACCTACACCAGCGGCACGACGGAACAACCCAACGACCAGACCAGTTTTGTTGCCGGTCTTGACTTCTTCAAAAACAGATCGGTCATTTTCGATCTGGAGAAGAAGTATACCGCTTATTCGTCACATTTCGTCACTGCCAGCAACTTCTCTACCGATTCATCCGCACCCGAAGGGACCGGTCTGAGCAGGATCACGACGAGCATGGGGAATGAGGGCGGGGTCGGCATAGCGGGTGTCGTCTCCGGCTCCGGATCGCTGACGCTTGATACAAAGACGGTGGTCCGGATGACGAATGTCAACACCTACACCGGCGAGACGAATATTGCTCAGGATGCCTATCTCTCGCTTGCGGGGCTCGGCAACATCCAACGGTCAGCGAAAGTCGTTGCAGACGGCACGCTCGATATCTCCGAACATGGAAATGGCAGCGACTATTGGGGAATCTCCGACGCCTACAACGATGCCCGTATTCGTAGCCTGAGTGGCAGCGGAACGGTCGAACTGGGCAAGCGTACCCTGGTGCTAACGGCTTCGAACGACACTTTCGCCGGCAGCATCAACGACCTCGACGTTGATAACAATAATATGGGCGGCAAACTATTCGTTGCCGGTGGCGTGCAAACGCTGAGCGGAAAGAACAATTTTTCCGGCATGACGACGGTCGGTTCCGGCGCGGGATTGCTGCTTGCCGATACAGGTGTGCTTTCCCATGATGCGACCACGTCCGGCTTTCTCGGGAATGACGGGCAGATCGGGGGCACGGCTATCGCAAACAGCGGCGGTGTCGTCGCAGGCGGCGGCACCTACGGTGCGGTCACCATTTCCGAGGGCGGCACGGTCGCTCCTGGCAGTGCGACCGATCCGAGCAGGATCGTCACCACAATGACTGTCACGGGCGATTTCGCGCAGCAGTCCGGATCGATCTATCAGGTCGACCTCGCAAGGTCGTCCGATCTCATCGATGTTGGCGGAGCAGCGGCGATCGACAGCGGCGCGCAGATCGAGCTCCTGCGGCAGGGAACGCTATCGGTCGATGCCCGATATACTCTGCTCTCCGCAGCAGGCGGCGTAAGCGGCACCTATGGCGGGCTGACGGGGGCTCTGGCGACAGACGCGACGCCCTTCGTCGATTTCCAGCTCGTCTACGATGCCAACAATGTCTATCTCGATATCAGCCGCACATCGACGGCGTTTGCCGATGTAGCCAGCACCTTCAATCAACGCTCGGTCGCCGCAGCGGCTCAGGCGCTTGGAAGCGGTAATCCGATCCAGGACAACATCCTGTTCCTGACGGCGCCGGAAGCCCGCAACGCTTTCGATATGCTATCAGGCGAGGTTCATGCTTCCATTCATAGCGGCCTCATCGAGGACAGTCATTCTGTACGCGATGCCGCGAGCGAACGGATCCGTGCGGCGTTCGACGGCGTCGGTGCCTCCAGCGTTCCGGTGATGACTTATGGGCTGGGTGGTCTGGAACTGGCCCCGGCAACGAGTGAGAATTTCGCCGTATGGGGCCGTGGCTTCGGCGCCTGGGGTCATCTCGACAGCGACGGCAATGCCGCCGGTCTCGATCACTCGACAGGCGGCTTTCTGGCTGGCGGTGACGCGGCTGTCGGCGAAAGCTGGCGGCTCGGCCTCATCAGCGGCTACAGCCATACCTCCTTGGAGGCGGACGATCGCGCGTCGTCGGGCTCGAGCGAGAATTACCATCTCGGTCTTTTTGCCGGCACGCAGAACGGCAATCTCGGTTTTCGTTCCGGCCTTGCCTATACCTGGCACAGCATCGAGACCGGCAGGTCCGTGGTCTTTCCAGGCTTCGCCGACAGCCTTTCGGCCGATTACGACGCCGGCACGTTCCAGGCCTTTGGCGAGCTCGGCTACGGCTTCGGCTTCCTTCGAGCCCTACGCTAATCTCGCTTATGTGAATTTTGACGCCGATGGCTTCACCGAGAATGGCGGCGCAGCCGCCTTGTCGAGCGGGGATCGCTCGAGCGACACGGCGTTTACCACGCTAGGTCTGCGTGCGTCGACGGTACTGACCCTCGGCACCGTGACTGCTACCGCGCGCGGCGGTCTTGGCTGGCGCCACGCCTTCGGCGACGTCAGGCCGGATACCGCTCTTGCCTTTGCTGGCGGTTCCTCCTTCGCCATCAAGGGCGTGCCGATCGCAAAGAACGCAGCTCTGCTCGAAGCTGGGCTGGACGTAAACATCACCGAGAACGCGACGTTCGGCATCGCCTATCAGGGACAGATCGCCTCGGATGCCCAGACACACGGGTTCAGCGCCAAGCTCGGCGTCCGTTTCTAAATCACCCGCAAAAGAGATTGGTTATGAAGTCAGTGAGTGCATTTTCTTTTACCGTCGTTCTCGGCTCAGCGACGGTGATGTCTGTGTCCGCCGCGCGAACGGACGATGCCTGCTACAACAAGGCACAAAGCCTATGATGACGCAATGTTCAATCGACGACCTGAAGCCAGTCGATGGCGAGCTTGACAAGCTCTACAAGGAGATGGAGACCCGGCTCAAAGAGTCCCGGCGCATGTCCAGGAACTGGTCGAGACCGCGAGGGGCTACAACGCCACCTCGGAGAACACGCGCGACGCCTACCCCAAGGATTGGCGGCATTTTTCCTCCTGGTGCCGGCGCGCTGGCTTCGATCCCCTGCCTCCGGGCTCGAAGGTGATCAGGCTCAATATCAGCGCCTGTGCCTTGGGCACCGCCGCCGGCGATCCGAAGCGTGGCGCCCCTGCCCTTTCGGTTGCGACCATCGAGCGGCGGCTTTCCGGCCTCGCCTGGAACTTTACCCAGCGCGGCCGGCCGTTGGACCGCGCGGAGCGGCATATCTATACGGTTCTTGCCGGCATTCGCCGCGCAAGCACGCAAAAGCCACCGCGGCAGAAAGAGGCGGTCCTGGCGACGATCTGCTGGCGATGATCGCCACGCTCGGCCACGACCTCAGGGCCTGCGCGACCGCGCTATTTTGCTCCTGGGCTGTGGCGGCGGCCTGCGGCGCTCCGAGATCGTCGGTCTCGACGTCATGCGCGACGACAACAGCGATGGCGCCGGCTGGATCGAGATTTTTGACGGCAAGGGCTGCTGGTCACCCTGCGCGGCAAGACCGGCTGGCGCGAGGTCGAGGTCGGCCGCGGCTCCAGCGACCACACCTACCCCGTAGTCGCGCTCGAGAGCTGGATCCGCTTTGGCCGCATCGCACGTGGACCCCTGTTCCGCCGCATCTTCAAGGACAACAAGACCGTCGACGTCGAACGGCTCTCCGACAAGCACGTCGCCCGCCTGGTCAAGCAGGTGACGATCGCCGCCGGCGTCCCCTCCGATCTCCCGGAAGGGTAACGGGCGCTGCTGTTCTCGGGCCAGTCGCTGCGCGCCGGACTTGCCTCGTCGGCCGACGTCGAGGAGCGTTACATGCAGAAGCAGCTCGGCCATGCCTCGGCCGAGATGACCCGCAAATATCAGCGGAGGCGCGGCAGATTCCGGACCAACCTCACCAAGGCGTCCGGGCTCTGAGAAACCCCTCCCCTCCCTCGGTTGGTCGCTAGGTCGTGGGGGTCAGGTTCTTTGAGTGATGACAACACCTCGTCGAGCACAGCGAACGCTGCGTCCAGACTGTCGGCGGCCGACGCTTCGTAGTCAGGGCATGATCATCAGCTGTGCAATGGCGCGGCCGACGAATTCATTGTTGAGTTTTTCCATCCGCTGTCTGGTTCGAGCGACCTGTTCTGGGAGCGCACGCAGAGCGTTGACGACCTCGTCCAATTGCGACCGGGCTGCGGCGGCGATGTCGAAGATGTCGCGCGGGTTGGCTTCCGAAATCCCCGGTAATAGACCTTCTTGGCGATGATTTCCGGGATGGTCTCGAGCCGCACGGTCCTGCCTTCCACCACGCGGGTCTAGAACGGCTTCGTTGTTAGCGCTCCGGCAACGATGAAGTCGATTTCGCCAACGTCTTCGAAGGCGAATTTCTGGAACCGAAGCCCGTCCCCCAAATAGTCGGACGGCATCGTTTCAAAGTGCAGGTGGCTTTTGGATGGTCGATGACCGAGCAATTGAGGGTCGTCGAGGAAAATATCGATGTCGTGGCTTTCGCGATGGCCGATCTGGATCATCATAGCCGTTCCGCCGCCAAATGACCATTCAAAGTCGTAGCCCCGGCATTCCCGCGAAGCTGGCCGATCAGGTCGATATAATACGAAAAAGCCGCCGCCATTCGGACGGGCGTCGGCTATCATGTCCAGCCATTACGCGGCGAGCGGATAGCTTTCGCCGGACCAGGCAGAGAACTTGGCGGCAAAAGCCTTCATCTCGTCGACCGAATGTGGTGCGCGGTTGCGAACTCGACTTGCTGGGCCAGTCACGAGAACTGCAGGCACGACTGTGCCCCCTTGCCCGCCCCCACGGACGTCCAAACATGCAATTTGGCAAAGCACCGGCGCCGAAGCCACCCGACCTCGATGACGCCATTTCGTCGAAGCATGTGTCGTCGGCACTGTGCAGGGCAGAAGCAGGCTGTCGGTCCCGCGCAGCGACAGCAAGCGCGGCCTGAGCATGCGAAGGGAGTCGCTTTGATAGGAGTACCCGGCTGGGTTCCGTTCAGGACGTTCCCTGAAGACTTGGTGGCGTGGCGGTGGCTTCGACGCTGGTGGTGGGCAGGTTGTCGTAGCCCGGGTGCAATAAGCTTAGTCATCTAGGTCTCCTGGGCGAAATTTCCGCCATTGGGGGCCAAGTTTCACGCTATGCCAGCCCGTAGTTGTACAGGTGAAGCCGACTGGTCAGTGGACCGCAAAACGAAAGGCGCGCCGCTTCTCTTTGGTGATGCTCGCGCCGCGCTTTCTTCGCTGACGGTATGGAGATGAAGCGCGGCATGCCCCTGTAGCAGCCGATTTCACAACCAGACTTGCGCCCGCACTGCCCCTGTTGCTGCGGCATACCAATGCGTGGCGTCAGGAAGACTTCGTCGACCATTAGCCGTCTCGCTGAGATACTACCGAGCCCGAGCTCCCCTATCCTAGACCCTCGTATCGCATATCGGACGGCCCCACATCAGCCCAAGTTGCCATGGGGACCAGCCCCATGCGTTCGCCCGAATGCAGCTTCCTGGCTTGATCGACAGCAATCCAGGGGACGGTGCAGGCCAAGATTGCGGCAGGGCTTGGGCAACCATCAGGTCGCCCAAGGGGTGCCCCACCCTTCTCCTCAGAACTCAGCTGCTTCCAGCTGGCGGCTGAAACTCACAGGCGCAGCCAGCTTGGTCTCTAACCGCATCGATCGCATCATGGTGTCTGCCATGAATCCGTGTGCGTGAAGCGCTCCAGAGCGAAGATGTTGGGCGTCAACCAGGTTCACCAATGAGCTTCACTGCTCGAGTTCTGCACGGTGTCACCGCCTGGCGCCGGAGGTTGATCCGGTGATTAGGAGGAGCACTCGTTGTCGGATTCTCGACGATGTCGGACATGTGACACAACGCTTCCAGAGCGATCGCGTTGTTCCGAAACGATTTTCCCAGTTGGCACGACGGTTGCGGTCCCTATGCGCAAAAGCACTGCGATGCCGCACCGACTGGAAGAACTCATCAATGATCACGCTTTTCGAACAT
>NZ_RZPG01000055.1:0-8580 GCF_004022765.1 Mesorhizobium sp. M6A.T.Cr.TU.014.01.1.1 | reverse complement strand
GCATACTGGCCGCCTGCGCTTACAATCTGCGCACCATGATTGGCGTCCTCTATCCACCCGATGAGAGGCGGACATGAGGGAGGAGTGCGTCCACAATCCGGCAGGATGGCTGCCTAAACCGACAAAGGCCTCGCAAGGGCCGCGGAAAACCGCTCTGCCGGCCTTCAAAAAGGCCCTCACTGACCACCGAAATCCACTTCGCTCCCCGTGCAAAGCCCTCACAAGGGGAGAAGGGGCGCTAAGCTATCGCTCAGTCTGAAAATCCGCTGCTATAGCTTATCGCAGGCACCTGGCGTGCGCAGGTGCCTTGACGCGGACACTAAGCCCGCCGCACTATCCCCATTGCAGGCGAAGGGAGGCCAGTCGCCTGCGGGAGGATATACCCATGACGGAAGCGATCAGGCTCTACTGGGGCCGGTTCGGACATGTTTCTGTCCTGAACGTCGCCAGCGACTTCGTCACCCATGCCCATGTCGAGGCGCACATCATCATCTGGCTGGAAGGCACGGCCGGCGAGATGACCATCGGCCGCGAGACGGTGCGACTTGGACCGGGCACCGCCGCCGGCATCAATTCCTTCCAGCCGCACAGCCACGCTCTGTCCCGCGACGGCCGGCCCGGCCTGTTCCTCGCCTTCTACATCGATCCGGACTGGGCGCGACGACGCCGCGATCTGCCGTCCGCCGCGCCGCTGTTCTCGACGCCGGCGATCGTGCTGGAGCCATGGCTGCACAAGGCGGCGGCCAACCTTCTCGACCATCTCAGCGACAATGAGAGCATCGACGACATCGCCAATTACGAGATCGAGCGTTTTATCGACAGCGTGCTCGATGCTGCTGACGCTTCGGCCCCGCCGGTGACGCGCGCCCGCGTCCATACCATGCAGGACTTCCGCGTTCGCAAGGCGATCCAGCTGATGAAGGCCAATGTCTGCGAGCGCATCTGCTTCGATGACGTTGCGCGCAGCGTCGGCCTGTCGCGGCCGCATTTCTTCGCGCTGTTCAAGGAGCAGACCAATCTGACGCCCAACGTCTATTGGAACACGCTGCGCATGGAAGAAGCGGTGCGGCAGTTGCAGTGGTCGCAGGAGCCGCTGATCTCAGTGGCCTGCAATCTCGGCTTCACCACGCAGGGCAATTTCTCGCGCTTCTTCCGCGACCATGTCGGCGTTCCGCCGACGCTCTATCGCGAGGCGGCGCGGGCCATTTCCTGAACCATTTTCAGACTATTTGATAGGCGTTCAAGACGCATTGATAAGCGCCGCCAGGCTCGCCGCCCTACCCTCGCGACACACATATTTGCAAGGGAATGATCACATGGCGAAAGTCACCATCTCCAGCGTCATCGACGCACCGGTCGAAAAGGTCTGGGCGCGCATACGCGACTTCAACGGGCTGCCGAGTTGGCATCCGCGCATGGTCGAAAGCCATAT
Source organism: Mesorhizobium sp. M6A.T.Cr.TU.014.01.1.1 (assembly GCF_004022765.1). Taxonomy (NCBI): domain Bacteria; kingdom Pseudomonadati; phylum Pseudomonadota; class Alphaproteobacteria; order Hyphomicrobiales; family Phyllobacteriaceae; genus Mesorhizobium; species Mesorhizobium sp. M6A.T.Cr.TU.014.01.1.1. The sequence continues at coordinate 7,148 of NZ_RZPG01000055.1, read as the reverse complement.
CGAGGACGGCAAGGATGCCGGCACGATCGGCTGCGTGCGCAATTTCCAGCTCGCCAGCGGCGCTCGTCTCCGCGAAAAGCTGCTCGACTTCTCCGACGACAATTTCCTTGTCAGCTATTCCATCCTGGAGACGCCGCAGCCGCTCACCAATCACAAGGCGACGCTGCAATTGCGGCGGGTGACCGACGGCGACCGCACCTATGCCGAATGGACCGCCAGCTTCGACGCTGCTCCGGAAGAGGCCGACAAATTGGCCGAGGGCATGGGCGCCAACGTTTTCCAGGGCGGCTTCAACGCCCTGAAGAATCATTTCGCCGGTCAAGGTTGAACTGAATTGGGCTGACAAACAGGAGCGTTCCATGGCGCTTGCATTGCAGACTTTTTCGACGGTGAAGGACGCGAATGCGGCGCTGAAAGCCGCCGGCACCCGCTATCTCGGCGGCGGCACGCTGGTCGTGCGCGCCGCCAATGAAGGCGATGTCTCGGTCTCCAGCCTTATCAGGTCGACCGAACCGGTGCTGTCGGCAATCACTGTTTCCGGCAGCGAGGTTCGCATCGGCGCTTCGGTGACCATGGCGGCGATCGCCCGTCATCCGGCTCTCTCTTCGCTTGCCCACGCGGCACGCGCCGTCGGCGGCCCGGCGATCCGCAACATGGCGACCGTCGGCGGCAATCTCTTCGCCCCGACGCCTTATGGCGATTTCACCGTCGCGCTGCTGGCGTTGGATGCCACCGTCAGCACCGATGGCGGTGACCTGCCGATCGAAACCTTCCTGGCAAAACGCGAAAGCCACCGCGCCATCGTCACCGCGGTCGGCTTCAGCTTGCCAGTGGACGGCGGCTTTCGCTTCCTGAAAGTGTCGAGGGTCAAGCCGAAGGGCGTCTCGGTGCTGAGCATCGCCGCCGTGCTCGAACAGGCGCCGGAAGGCACCGTGTCATCGGCACGGATTGCGCTTGGCTGCATGGCCGACCGCCCGATGCGCGCCAAGGCGGCAGAAAAGGCGCTGCTCGGCAGGAAACTCACCAGCGATGGGCTCGCGCCAGCACTTGCCGCAGCCAGCGACGGGACCTCGCCCGTCACCGATCCGATCGCCAGTGCCTGGTATCGCAACGAAGTCCTATCGGTCCATCTCGGCCGGCTGCTGCTCGGCTGAAATTGCTCATTGGGGCGCGCGCTTGCTTGGCTGCGCGCAAGGAGGAAAACATGGCAAAGGTCCCGGTTCAGTTCACGCTCAACGGCGCGGAGAAGGCCGAATTCATCGACAGCGGCACGACACTGCTCAACGCACTGCGCGACAAGATCGGCGACACCTCGCCGAAAGGCGGCTGCCACCAAGGCACATGCGGCGCCTGCTCGGTCATCATCGACGGCGAACTCAGGTTGTCCTGCCTGACGCTGGCCGAAACCTGCAGCGGCGCGACCATCACCACGACGTCAGGGCTTTCGGAAGGCGGCGTGCTGCATCCTTTGCAGCGCGCCTTCCTCGACGCCTTCGCCACGCAATGCGGCTTCTGCACGCCGGGCATGATCATGGCGGCCAAGGTTCTGCTCGACCACACGCCGAACCCCAGCCGCGAGGATGTTGTCGAGGCGCTGTCGGGCAATATCTGCCGCTGCACGGGCTACGAGCCGATCATCCAGGCGGTGCTGACCGCCGCACGGTCCAATTCGCAGCACGCGGCTTGAGGGGAGTAAAAAAAGATGGAACTCCGCAAGAGCTATTTCGCCGACCAGCGCAAGGACGATCTGCACGAGATCGGCCAGCCCCGGCCGCGCTCCGATTCACCCGGTCATGTCACCGGCAAGACCGCCTATTTCGCCGACCGCAACTTTCCCGGCATGCTGCACCTGAAGATGGTGCGCAGTCCGCACCATCACGCCCGCATCCGCAGCATCGACATATCAGAGGCGGAAAAACATCCAGGCGTGGTGAAAATCCTGACCGCCAAGGACGTGCCGCACAATGTCTACACCATCCTGATCCTGATCCAGATCGGGCCGGAGGACGAGACGGTGCTGGCCGACGGCAAGGTGCGCTGGAAGGGCGAGGCGGTGGTGGCAGTGCTGGCTGAGACCGAGCGTGCCGCCCAGGAAGCCGCCGCCAAGGTCAAGGTCGATTACGAGGTGCTGCCGGCCGTCTTCGACATGGAGGAAGCGCTGAAGCCCGGCGCGCCGGTCGTGAACGAATATCACGGCCAGAATTATTACCTCTATGACAGCGGCGAATGCCGCAAGGTGCGCTTCGGCGATGTCGAAGCCGGCTTCGCCGGCGCCGATCACATCCTGGAACAGACCTACCAGTCCTCGCCGATCGAGCACGCGCCGACCGAGACGACAGGCTGCATCGTCGCCCCGGAGGGCAATGATCGCTTCACCTGCTACACCAACACGCAGGCGATGTTCTTCACCCTCGACAATGCCTCGATCATCCTGCAGATGCCCGGCAACAAACTGCATTTCGTCGGCGGCACCGTCGGCGGCGGCTTTGGCGGCAAGGTCGACGTCATCGTCGAGCCGATCGCCATCCTCGGCGCCAAGCTCACCGGACGTCCGGTCTCCTTTATCTACAGCCGCGAGGAGGAGATGCAGATCTCCTCGCCGCGCGCGGCGGAAAAGGTCGTCATCAAGGACGGCGTCATGAAGGACGGCCGTATCGTCGCCCGCAAGGTCACCGGCTACACCGATGCCGGCGCCTATTCGCGCCATTCACCCTATGGCGCGCAAAAGGGCGCGGGGCATTATCCCGGCCCCTACTCGATCCCGAATGTCTGGATCGACACCTATTGCGTCTATACCAACCGCACGCCGTCCTCCGCCATGCGCGGCTTCGGCGTCACCATCGGCGATTTCGCGCTGGAGGTGCAGATGGACAAGCTCGCCCGGCTGATCGGCATGGACCCGCTCGAATTCCGCTTCATCAACGCCTACCGCGATGGCGACATGAAAGCGCATCGCCAACCGACGGAAGGGGCCGCGCTGATCGAGTGCATGCAGGAAGCGTCGCGCGCCGCCAACTGGCCGGTGGCGGAAAAATATCTGGCCATGTCCTCCTACGCGAAGGGAGCTTGAGATGGCGATCAGGCGCGGACGCGGCGTGGCCGCGATCAACTACCCGACCGGCATGAATCTCGGCGGCGACCCAACCCAGGCCCTGGTGCATTCGACCCCGACCGGCAATTTCATGGTCACGCTTTCCAGCGTCGATCTCGGCCAGGGCATGAAGCAGATCATGGCGCAGATCTGCGCCGAGACGATCGGCGTGCCGACCGACCGCGTCGTCGTCGACACTGCCGACACCGACACCGGTCCGCACTGCATGGGCACCTTCGCCTCGCGCGGCACGCATCGCGCCGGCAACGCCGTCATCCAGGCGGCCAGGGAAGCCCGCCAGGTGATGCTGGAAGTGGCGGCCGAGGAGCTGGAAGTGAATGCCTCGGACCTCGAGACCGACGGCTTGGGCAATATCCTGGTCAAGGGCGCGCCGCAGAAATCGATCTCGATCTTCGATGTCGCGCTGTCGGCGCATTTCAAGCGCGGCCGCTCGATTTCCGGCCGTGGCATGTTCCTCATCCCGCGCTCGTACCCCGAAAAAGAGACCGGCGCGATGAAGCCGTCGACCTGCTATGCGCATGCCTGCACGGTGGCGGAGGTCGAGGTTGATGACGAGACCGGCGAGGTCACCGTGCTGACGGTCAAGAACGTTTTTGAGATCGGCCGCGCGCTGAACCCGAAAATGGTCGAGCAGCAGCTTGTCGGCGGCTCGTGGATGGGCATCAGCCACGCGCTCTACGAGACGACCGAACCCTATTATCCCAATCGCGATCATGGCGGCACCGACTTCAACCAATATCTGATGCCGGGACCGGGTGATCTTGCGCAAACCGAGATCATCGTGCTGGAACGGCCCTCGGCCGACGGACCCTATGGCGCCAAGGGGCCAGGCGAGATGTGCGCCAACCCGCAAATCCCGGCGGTCGCCAATGCCGTTTTCGACGCAGTCGGCGTGCGCATCGACACGCTGCCGATCACACCGGAGCGCATCCTGCGGGCGCTGAAGGCGCAAGCCGGCGCGCCAAACTGAGTGTTGGAAATGCCCAAGAGAAGCGCCGAAACTGTCGCGACCTCGCCGGAGGCGGTGGCATCGCGCCTCGCCGCTTCGCGCTATCTGGCGGACGAGAGCCTGGCGACCGCCATCTTCCTGGCGATCAGGCTGGGCAAGCCGCTGCTGCTCGAAGGCGCGCCCGGCGTCGGCAAGACGGAAGCGGCGAAGGCGATCGCCGATGTGCTCGGACGCGATCTGGTGCGGCTGCAATGCTACGAAGGCATCGACGCCGCCCATGCGCTTTACGAATGGAACTACCAGCGCCAACTGCTGGCGATCCGTCACGCCGGCGAGCACGAGGTAGACATCTATGACGACCGCTTTCTGATCGCACGGCCGCTTCTGCAGGTGCTGAAGGCGCCGGAAAAGCGCGTGCTGCTGGTCGACGAGATCGACCGTTCGGACCACGAGTTCGAAGCGCTGCTCCTGGAATTCCTTTCCGATTTCCAGATCAGCATCCCCGAGCGCGGTACCATCCGCGCGACGGCGCAGCCGATCGTCATCCTGACCTCGAACCGCACCCGCGAACTGGCGGAAGCGCTGCGGCGGCGCTGCGTCTACCACTGGATCACATATCCCGGCGCCGAGCGCGAGGCCGAGATCATCATGCTGCGCGCCGGTGAAGTCGCCGAGGCGACCGCACGTGCCGTGGCTTCTGCCGTGCGCGACATCCGCGCCCGCCCGCTGGCCAAGCCGCCGGGCATCGCCGAAGCGGTCGAATGGGCGAACGCCGCGACGATCCTCGAAAAAGGCGGCAGCCCGTGGCCGGAAGCGTTCCGCCGCGCCATCGGCGTGCTGATCAAGGACGAGGAGGATCTGTCCTACATCGCGCCTGAGCTTGGCCGGATCGTCGAGGAGGCACTGGCGTGAGCGCCACAGCCTTGCCCCGGGCGGCTGCGCCCTTGCTCGGCTTCGGACGGCTGCTGCGCCGCTATGGCTTTCCGGTGGCGCCCGACCAGGTGTCCGGCTTCATGCAGGCGGTGACGCTGCTTGGCCCGCGCTCTATGGCCGATATCCGCGAAGCAGCCCTTGCCACGCTTGCGCCGCCGCCCGACCGCCGCGATGAATTCGAGGCGCATTTCCAAAGCCATTTCTATGGCAACACCGCGGCTGTGGTCGAAGGCGAGGCCGACGAGGAAACCCGTATCAACGACGACGGCGGCACCAGAGACGAAGAGAGCGAGGTGGCGCGCCAGGAGGAAGGTGGCGAGCTATCGTCCGGCGCCGAACAGTTGAGCGCCCGCGACTTCCAGCGTGACGGCGACGGGCTGGCCGCCTTCCGCCGCAAGCTTTCCGCCGCCCTGCCCGCCCGCCGCTCCTTCCGCACCGTGCGCACGCACGCACGCGGCAAGCTCGATCTGCGCCGGTCGCTGCGGGAAATCGTCAGCGCCGATGGCGATGTGCCATCGCCGCTGCTGCGCCGCAGGCAGACCGTGCCGCGCACGCTGCTGATCCTGATCGACGTGTCGGGCTCGATGAAGCTGCATACATCGGACTATCTCAAACTGGCGCATGCGGCGGTGCAGGGCGCAGACCGGGCTGAAATTTTCACCTTCGGCACGCGGCTGACCCGCATCACCGGGGCGTTGCGCATCCGCGACCGCGACCAGGCGCTGGCCCGCGTGGCAGCGCTGGTCGACGACTGGGACGGCGGCACCCGGATGGGACCGACGCTGCTCGCCTTCCTGTCGGTGCCGCGCTTTTCCGCTTTCGCGCGCGGGGCAGCGATTGTCATCCTGTCGGACGCGCTGGAGCGCGGCGATCATGCCGAGCTGGAAATGGCGATGCGCCGGCTGAGCGCCCGCGCCTTCCGGCTTTCGCTGGCGACGCCGCTGGCCGGCGATCCGCGTTTCCAGCCGGCGACGGCAGCACTGCGCGCCATCCTGCCGGTGCTCGACGATCTGGTCGACGGCTCGTCGATCTCGGGTCTCTCCGATTTCATCCTGTCGCTCGCCCGCCCCGCTCCGGCGGCCGCAGCAATCTGGAAAAGGGCTTCATGATGCAAAAGGCGGTCGACGCGCATTTCCACATCTGGCGCCAAGAGGATCAGCCCTGGCTGCGCGGGCCGATGGTGCCGCGCATCTTCGGACCCTACGAGCCGATCCGCCGCGACTATCCGATCGAGGAATTCCTGGCCGATCAGAAAGGCTCCGGCGTCGAGAAGGCGGTCTATGTCCAGACCAACTGGGCGAAGGAAGACTTCGAGAAGGAGGTCGCCTTCCTGCAGACAACCGCGGAGGAGACCGGCTGGCCGCATGCGGTCGTCGGCTATGCCGACATGACGGTGGACGATGTCCGCCACCAGATCGATCGCTTAAAAAAATATCCGCTGCTGCGCGGCGTGCGCATGCAACTGCATTGGCACGAAACGCCGGCCTTCCGCTTCGCCGCCTCAGCAGATCAGGTCATCGACCCGAAGGTGCGGGCCAATGTGGCGCGGCTAAAAGACTACGGCCTGTCCTTCGACCTGCAGCTTTTCCCGGCCCAGATGAAGGACGGGCTGACGCTTGTCGCAGAGAACCCGGAAACGAATTTCATCCTCACCCATGCCGGCATGCTGATCGGCATGGACCCGGAGACCACGGAGGCCTGGAAAGCCGGTCTGCGCACGCTTTCAGCCGCACCCAACCTCTACGCCAAGCTCTCCGGCCTCGGCACCTTCGTCCACCGCAACGACCCGGCGCTGATCGCTTACATCGTCGACAACGCGATCGACATCCTCGGCAGCGATCATCTGATGTTCGGCTCGAACTTCCCGATCGAGAAACTTTGGACCAGCCATGCGGAATTGATCAAGGCGCACCGGAAGGCGGTTGCGAAGCATGGCGCGGCGGCAGAGGCGGACATTTTTTGGAACACGGCGGAGAAGGTATATCGGCCGGTGTAGCGCGCCTGCCTCTTCCCTTCTCCCCCTGTGGGACCTTTGCACAGAAGCCGAACGGTGATTCTGTGGTGAAGGTTGGAGCAGGGAGATTCGGGATGGCGGATCGTGTTTTGGGTCAGTTGAGTCTGGCGGACGGTCTGGCGGCGTCGGATGAGACGATT
>NZ_RZPG01000054.1:0-13284 GCF_004022765.1 Mesorhizobium sp. M6A.T.Cr.TU.014.01.1.1 | reverse complement strand
GGAGCAGCCCGGTAGCTCGTCAGGCTCATAACCTGAAGGTCACAGGTTCAAATCCTGTCCCCGCAACCAAATCAAAAACGGCCCGCTTCACGCGGGCCGTTTTGCGTTTGGGGCCCGGCACGGTCGATTTTTGATAGCCTGCAAGGAGGCGAAGCCGACGTAGCGGGACAGAGAAAGTCAAATCCTGTCCCCGCAACCAAATCAAAAACGGCCCGCTTCACGCGGGCCGTTTTGCGTTTGCGGCCCGGCACGGGGTCGCCTTGTAACCGCGGTTCTCAGCCCACGGCCTGCTTTCAGCCGATGGCGTAGGCTCACGGCAGGAGTTCGTCGATCTGGCTGTTGGGGTGGTCATTGACGATCCGGGTAAGAATGCTTGCGAGGCCAGCGTGAGGTGCCGACTGTCGAGACGTTCGTTGCCGAACTTCCGGCTATGGAGTGGCCAGCATAAGTTATGGAGCGAATCCTCCGAAGAATACACTCAGGAAAAGAGCAACAAATTGTATAACCGGCCACGCGATTAGATATGCCATCACCACCAAGAACACGCCAAGCGCAATGTTCTTCAGGTAGCGTTTGTGGTGACTTTTCATGCCCAGGCCCCACACACCCTATTGCCGCATAAGAACAGGGGCTCATTCCCGTGACAAGACAATAACGGAGCTGCCGGCGATCGAGTGGCCGAACGGCCAATAAGGAATAGCCGGCGGAGGGGGATCTGGTTTTTCCAGCATAGTCGTTGTGTGTCGGCGCTTGGGATGTAGCCGCTGTTCTCAGGCCACGGCCTTGGATTTCGAGCTGGTGATCTAGACCCACGGCAGGAGTTCGTCGATTAGGCCGTTGGCATGGCCGTTGACGATCCGGGTGAGAACGTCGGCGAGGTTCAGGCCGCGTCGCCCTACCGCAGGCTTTCCAACTCGCGTATGCGTTTGGCGCCGTCGGCCTCGAGCTGCCGGGTGACGGCGCCAATCAGTGTTTCGGCAACGACGAAAAGGGCCGCCGAGGAGTCCCAGGCCGAGGGCACGGCGGTGCGCCCGGCGATGACATGGCGGGCGAAGCGGGCGATCGGCGACAGCCACTGGTCGGTGAACAGCACGATCTGCACGCCGCGCTGATGCGCCGTCTCGGCAAAGCGGACCAGGCTGTCCTGGTAGCGCCTGATGTCGAAGATCACCAGCACGTCGCGCTTGCCCATGTCGATCAGCCGGTCGCGCCAGACGCTTTCCTGTCCGGCGAGGTGAAAGACGTTGGGCTGGACGATGGCGAGGTGGGCGGCCATGTAGCGCGCCAGCGGATCGGTGAAGCGGCCGCCGATCAGGAACGTCTTGCCGCGCCGGTCGGCAAGCTTTGCGACGATGTCGGCAAGCTGTTTGTCGGACAGATGTCGGAACGTCTCGCGCATGTTGTCGAGCGTTGCCTCCAGCATCGGCGACACCGCGCCGCCGCCCAGCGCCGGCGGATTGAGCGTCCGCGATGCCGGCGATTGCAATTGCGCCGCCAGCTCGTCCTGCAGCGCCGACTGGAATTCCGGGTAGTTCTGGAAGCCGAGCCGGGCGACGAAACGCAGGATCGTCGGCGAGGAGACGCCGGCGACAGCTGAGAACTCGGCGACCGTCTTCAGGCCGATCAGCGGATAGTTGGCGATCAGCGTTTGCGCTGCGCGGCGCTCGCCCGCCGGCATCATGCCGATGCGGTCCGAGATCAGTTCGGCGATGCTCGAAATCATCTTTTCCCCACCCTGGCCGCTTCGCCGAAATCGCGTTTGACAAAGCCCGACAAACTGTATGAAATCATCCACAGGGACGCAATGAGGTAAAATACGTAACATACGATACAGCGCTCCCCGGGGACGACAGGACAATGGAGACAGCACGGCCCGCCAGCCTTGCATTGCCTGAAACCGTGAGGGTGACAAACCCCGGCGGTTCGAGCCCATTCGTGTTGACCTGCGACCACGCCTCCAACTTCCTGCCGCCGGAATTCGGAACGCTCGGCCTTGCTGCCGAGCAGCTTTCCCGCCACATCGCCTGGGACCCCGGCGCGCTGCCAGTCGCCCACCGCATGGCCGAGGCGCTCGACGCGACGCTGGTCGAGACCCGCATTTCGCGCCTTGTCATCGACTGCAACCGGCCACTGGATGCGCCCGACCTGGTGCCGCCGGTCAGCGAGACCACGGCCATTCCGGGCAATGCTGGCCTGTCGGAAAAGCAGCGCGCCGCGCGCATCGCTCTGTCTTGGCAACCCTTCCATGACACGCTCGCGAGCATCATCGAGAAAAGGCTGGCGCGCGGGCTCGATACGCGGCTGGTTTCAATCCATTCCTTCACCCCGGTCTACAAGGGTATGAACCGGCCCTGGCATATCGGCATCATCCACGACGAGGACCGCCGGCTCGCGGCGCCACTTATCGCCGCGCTGCGGCGGCTCGCCGGCGTCACAGTCGGCGTCAACGAACCCTATTCGCCGGCCGACCGCGTTTATTTCACGCTGGAACGCCACGCGCGCCCGCGGGGGCTACCCTGCGCGATGATCGAAATCCGCAACGACGAGATCTCCGGCGAGGCCGGGCAGCGAAAATGGGCGGATCTGCTCACAGGCATTTTTCTAGATCTGGAGCCCGAGGCGGCCAGGGGCTCCCGAGCAAGCGCAGTGGGAAAGTCAGCACAATCGGCCAACTAAGAAACAGAAGGGGACAAAAATGTCAGCGCAGGACTATTCGGACGTCGACAAGAAGGAGGATCTGAAGGTCCTTCACGGAATGGGCTATGCCCAGGAACTCTCGAGAAGCATGAGCCGCTTCTCGAATTTCGCCATCTCGTTTTCGATCATCTGCATCCTGTCGGGTGGCATCAATTCCTTCGCGCAAGCCACGTCGTCGATCGGCGGCGCAGGCGCCGGCATCGGCTGGATCGTCGGCTGCGCCGTTTCCGGATTTTTTGCACTCGCCATGGCGCAGATCGCCTCGGCGTTTCCGACCGCCGGCGGCCTCTATCACTGGGCGTCGATCCTCGGCAACCGCTTCACCGGCTGGCTCACCGCCTGGCTCAACCTGCTTGGCCTGATCACCGTGCTCGGCGCGATCAATATCGGCACCGCCTTCTTCTTCGTCGGCACTTTCGGCGGAGCCTTCGGCATGACTGGCACGCCTGGCGAGATCGTCGGGTTTGTCGCCTTCATCACCGTGTTGCAGGCGCTGCTCAACCATTTCGGCATCAAGTTGACGGCTATGCTGACGGACGCCTCCGGCTTCCTGATCCTGGCAACGACAGCCGTGCTGATCGTCGCTTGCCTGATGTTTGCTCCTGCGATCGACATCACACGGTTGTGGACGTTCACGAACTATTCGGGTGATGCGGGCGGCGGCGTTTTCCCGCAGTCCGATTCCATGGGGTATCTCTTCCTGCTCTGCCTGCTACTGCCGGTTTACACCATCACTGGCTATGACGCGTCGGCGCATACTTCGGAAGAGACGTTGAAGGCAGCGCACTCGGTTCCGCGGGCGATCGTTTCGTCCGTGCTCTGGTCATCGCTGATCGGCTGGGTGATGCTATGCGCGATCGTATTGGCGATCCCCGATCTGGCGGCCGGCGCCAAGCAGGGCTGGGGCGTGTTCTTCGCGACGATGGACGCGATCTTGCCGTCGTGGCTTAAGACGCTGCTCTATCTGGCCATCCTGATCGCGCAGTTCCTCTGCGGTCTCGCAACGGTCACCTCTGCCTCGCGCATGCTTTTCGCCTTCTCGCGTGACGGTGGCATGCCGGTCGGCTCGGCCTCGCTAGCCAAGGTTAGCCCGGCCTGGCGCACGCCGGTCAATGCGATTTGGACGGCTGCGGTCCTCGAGATCATCTATGTCTTTCTTGCCCAGTTCATTTCGATCGGTGGCACGAACATCTATACCATCGTCGTCAATTCGACATTGGTGTTCCTGTTCCTGTCCTTCATCATTCCGATCGTGCTCGGCATGATGGCTTTCGGAACGGAGAAATGGCCGAATCCCGGCCCGTGGAATCTCGGCGCCGGCCTGTTCAAGCTGTTTTGCATCCTGTCGGTCATCGGCATGGTCATCATCTTCTACATCGCCATCCAGCCGCCAAACGACAAGGTGCTCTATATCACCCTGGGCTTCATCGTGCTGACCGCCGTGCTTTGGTTCGGCTTCGAGAACCGTCGCTTCAAGGGCCCGCCGATCGGCGACCAGATTGCCAAGCGTCAGGCAGCGATCAAGGCTGCCGAGGTAGCCATAGGCGAGGCCGGCGCCTGACACCTCTCCATCGCCATGGCCGGCGCCTGCCGGCCATGGCGTTCCACATCTTCAAGGCGACAAGCCCGAAACGACAAGCACTGGAGTGCCAAAGGAATGGCCGGAAATTTCTCGTTCGATCAGTTGAAGAAGGCGGTCTCCAGCGGCGAGATCGACACGGTGCTGGCCTGCATTGTCGACATGCAGGGGCGGCTGGCGGGAAAGCGGTTCCTGGCACAGTATTTCGTCGAGTCCGCCCATGACGAGACGCATGGCTGCAACTATCTCTTGGCCGCCGACATCGATATGGAACCGGTGCCCGGCTACAAGGCGGCGAGCTGGTCGAAGGGTTACGGCGACTTCGTCATGAAGCCGGATCTGTCGACGCTGCGGCGCATTCCATGGCTGGAAAAGACGGCGCTGGTGATCTGCGACGTGCTCGACCACCATACCCATGACGACCTGCCGCATTCGCCACGCGCCATCCTGAAGAAGCAGGTCAAGCGGCTGAGCGAGCGTGGCTATATCGGCTATTTCGCCTCCGAGCTCGAATTCTATCTGTTCAGCGAAACCTACGATTCCGCCCGCAAGAAGCACTGGCAAGGCCTCGACACCGCCTCGCCCTATATCGGCGACTACCAGATCGGCATCACCACCAAGGAAGAAGGCGTCATGCGCCGGCTGCGCAACGAGATGGAAGCAGCCGGCATTCCGATCGAGAACTCCAAGGGCGAGTGGGGGCCGGGTCAGGAAGAAATCAATGTGCGCTATGCCGAGGCGATCGACATGGCCGACCGCCACGTCATCCTGAAGAACGGCGCCAAGGAAATCGCCGAGTCCGAAGGCAAGGCGATTTCGTTCATGGCCAAGTATAATTATGGGCTGGCCGGCAATTCCAGCCACATCCACAATTCGCTGTGGAGCGCCGACGGCAAGACGCCGCTTTTCTACGACAGACAAGCCGAATGGACGCTGTCGACGCTCGGTCAGCAATGGGCGGCCGGCCAGCTCAAATATGCCAAGGAATTCACCTGGTTCCTGGCGCCCTACATCAACTCCTACAAGCGCTTCCAGGCCGGCACCTTCGCGCCGACCAAGATCATGTGGAGCGAGGACAACCGCACCGCCGGCTTCCGCCTGTGCGGCGAGGGCACCAAGGGCATCCGCATGGAATGCCGCATTGGCGGCGCCGATCTGAACCCTTATCTCGCCTTCGCCGCGCTGATCGCGGCCGGCCTCGCCGGCATCGATGAAAAGCTGGAACTGCAGAAGCCCTTCGTCGGCGACGCCTATCAGGCCTCGCAGCTGCCGGAAATTCCGAAGACCCTGCGCGATGCCACCGAGACGCTGGCGAAATCGGAGATGCTGAAGCAGGCATTCGGTGACGGCGTGCTCGAGCATTACGTCCATACGGCACGCTGGGAGCAGTTCGAATACGACCGCCGGATAACGGATTGGGAACTGCACAGGGGGTTCGAGCGGTACTAGGCAATGGATTGGAACAAGCGCCATCGCGGCCACGGCATGTCCGCAGCAGAGTGGATTACGCTTGTTCCGAACGAATTGGACATCGATGCGGTAGGGTTATGGCAAGTCATCCCAGTTGGGCGGCATGAATTTGAATTCGAAGGCGAGGATCTTAAGGAGTTTACGAGGCAGGCCCTGAAAGGCCTGCTGGCAAGGGGAGCGGTCCCGATAACTGGCCAGGGTCAAACCTGGGTCGCTGACTACCAGTACGGAACAAGATCCGATGAGATAATCGAGAATGTTGTGAAGAAATGGCTGTCGAAAGGGATGCATGATCCAGACGTTGGAGACGTATGGTTCGGCACGGTAGCCGCCTTAGAAGAATGAAATCCAGGAGTGCGTAAGTGGAAACCGTGAAAATAAAATCCCCCGTCGATGGCTCGCTCTATGCCGAGCGACCGATCGCCACGGATCAGGCGATCAATGCCGCGGTCGAGCGTGCCAAGGCAGCGCAGGAGAAATGGGCGCAGACGCCGGTCGTCGAGCGCGGCAAATATATGCTTGCCATGCTGGAAGCGCTGGTCGCCATGACTGATGAGATCGTGCCGGAGATCGCCTGGCAGATGGGCCGTCCGGTGCGCTATGGCGGGGAGTTCGGCGGCGTCAGGGAACGCACCAACTACATGGTCGAGATCGCCGAAGCGGCACTGAAGCCGGTGATGGCCTCCAATCCCAAGGACGGGTTTCGCCGCTATGTGAAGAAGGTGCCGCTCGGCGTGGTCATGGTGATCGCGCCGTGGAATTATCCCTATCTCACCGCCGTCAACACCATCGTGCCGGCGCTGATGGCGGGCAGCGCCGTGATCCTCAAGCACGCGGCGCAGACGCTGCTGGTCGGCGAACGTTTTCAACAGGCGTTCGACAAAGCCGGCCTGCCAAAGGGCCTGTTCCAGAACCTCGTCATGAACCACGCCCAGACCGAAAGACTGCTCGGCTCGGGCAAGATCGATCATGTCAACTTCACCGGCTCCGTCGCCGGCGGCCGGGCGATCGAAAAGGCTGCGGCGGGCACTTTCATGACGCTCGGCCTCGAGCTCGGCGGCAAGGACCCGGCCTATGTCCTGGCCGATGCCAAGATGGATCATGCCGTCGCCAACCTGGTGGACGGCGCCTTCTACAATTCCGGCCAGTGCTGCTGCGGCATCGAGCGCGTCTATGTCCACGAGAAGGTCTATGACGAGTTTGTCGAAGGTTTCATCGCCGAAACCAAGAACTATGTCGTCGGCAATCCGCTCGATCAGGCGACAACGATGGGGCCGATGGCACAGGCGCGCTTCGCCGACCTGATCCGCGAGCAGAAAGCCGAGGCGCTGCGCAAGGGTGCCAAGGCGCTCATCAACATGAAGGTTGCCAACGACGAGCAAGGCTCGCCCTATCTGGCGCCGGAAGTGCTGACCGAAGTCGATCATCAGATGAGCGTCATGCGTGAGGAAAGCTTTGGGCCGATCGTCGGCATCATGAAGGTGCGCAACGATGAGGAGGCGATCGCGCTGATGAACGACAGCCCTTACGGGCTGACGGCCTCGATATGGACGCGCGACACCGAGCATGCGGTGGCGATCGGCGACCGCGTCGAGACCGGCACCGTGTTCATGAACCGCTGCGACTATCTCGATCCGGCGCTGGTCTGGACCGGCGTCAAGGACACCGGCAAGGGCGCGGCGCTGTCGGCCATTGGCTACGACAATCTGACGAGGCCGAAATCATATCACCTGCGTGAAACCATCTGATTTTCTGAAAGTCAAAAATGACAAAACTCATTTCTAAATGGAACTACCCGACAACCGTCCGCTTCGGTGCAGGGCGCATCAAGGAATTGCCTGATGTGCTTGATGCGACCGGCATCACGCGGCCGCTCTTCGTCACCGATCCAGGGCTGGCCAAACTTCCGGTCGTCGCTTCGACGTTGAAGATCCTCGACGACGCCAAGGTGCCCTATGGCGTGTTCTCCGAGGTCAAGCCGAACCCGGTGGATTCGAACCTGACCGCCGGCATCGCCGCGTTCAAGAAGGGCAAGCATGACGGCGTCATCGCCTTCGGCGGCGGCTCGGCGCTCGATCTCGGCAAGCTGATTGCCTTCCAGGCCGGCCAGGTCAGGCCGGTCTGGGATTTCGAGGATATCGGCGACTGGTGGGCGCGCGCCAATTCCGACGCGATCGCACCGATCATCGCCGTGCCGACAACAGCCGGCACCGGTTCGGAGGTCGGCCGCGCCGGCGTCATCACCAATGAAGCGACCCACACCAAGAAGGTCATCTTCCACCCGAAACTGTTGCCGGCCATCGTCATCGCCGATCCGGAGCTGTCGGTCGGCATGCCTGGGTTCATCACCGCCGGCACCGGCATGGACGCGCTTGCTCACTGCCTCGAGGCCTATTGCGCGCCGGGCTATCATCCGATGGCCGATGGCATCGCTGTCGAAGGCGTGCGGCTCGTGTTCGAAAACCTGCCGAAAGCCTATGCCAACGGCAAGGACCTCGTCGCCCGCGCCCATATGATGAGCGCGGCCGCCATGGGTGCTGCCGCCTTCCAGAAGGGGCTGGGCGCCATCCACTCGCTGTCGCATCCGATCGGCGCGCTCTACGACACCCATCACGGCATGACCAACGCTGTGTTCATGCCTTATGTGCTGGCCTTCAACCGCGACGCCATCGAGGTGCGCATCGCCCGGCTCGCCGCCTATTGCGGCATCAAGGGTGGCTTCGACGGTTTCGCCAAGGCGGTCATCAAGCTGCGCAAGGAGCTGAAGGTGCCGCACGCGCTGCCGGGCCTGATCAAGGGGCTCGACATGGACAAGAAGCGCAAGGGCCTGATCGCCGACATGGCAGTGGTCGATCCGACCGCCGGCGGCAACCCGGTCAAGCTGACCAGGAAAGCGGCTCTGACGCTGCTTGAAAACGCCATTGCCGGCACCGTCTGAGACGGCTTTCACGCCGAAAATTGATCTGGGAATTGAGGGCAAAGAAAAGGGGAGAAGGATGAAAGGAAAGACCAAAATTAATTAGCCGGAAAAATAATCGCGGGGCGATTGCTACAGCCGGTTAAAAAGAGTTTACTTTTTCGTACTGCGGGGCATCGCTTTCACAAAGCTTTCATCTGGCTGTCACACGAAAACGATACCGCATCGCAGGCGTCCAACGGCGTCAGTTCAACGGAGAGAACACATGTTCAAATTCACGGGAAAAGTGCTTTCCCTTACGGCCGTCGCCCTGATGGCGACCTCTGCCATCTCGTCGGCCCAGTCCATGGATGAACTGGTTGCCGCTGCCAAGGCGGAAGGCCAGCTCACCACAATCGCGCTGCCGCATGACTGGTGCGGCTATGGCGCTGTGATCGCCGGCTTCAAGGCGAAATATCCCGAAATCACCGTCAACGAGCTCAACCCCGATGCCGGCTCCGGCGACGAGATCGAGGCGATCAAGGCCAACAAGGACAATAAGGGCCCGCAGGCGCCCGACGTCATCGATGTCGGCCTGTCCTTCGGCCCCACCGCCAAAGCCGACGGCCTGCTGATGCCCTACAAGGTGTCGACCTGGGACTCGATCCCCGACAGCGCCAAGGATGCCGAAGGCTACTGGACCGGCGACTATTACGGCGTGCTGGCGATGATGGTGAACAAGGATCTGGTCAAGGAAGTGCCGGCCGATTGGGCCGATCTCCTGAAGCCGGAATATGCCAACGCCGTCGCGCTCGCCGGCGATCCACGCGCCTCGAACCAGGCCATCCAGGCGGTCTACGCCGCCGGCCTTTCGAGCGGCGCCGCGGCCGGTGAAGCCGCAGGTACTGCCGGCCTCGACTTCTTCAAGAAGCTCAACGCCGCCGGCAATTTCGTGCCGGTCATCGGCAAGCCGGCGACGCTTGCACAGGGTCAGACACCGATCCTGATCAACTGGGACTACAATGCGCTTGCCGGCCGCGACACGCTGAAAGGCAATCCGCCGGTCGACGTCGTCGTGCCGAAGACCGGTGTCGTCGCCGGTGTCTACGTGCAGGCGATCAGCGCCTACGCGCCGCATCCGAACGCTGCCAAGCTCTGGCTGGAATATCTCTATTCCGACGAAGGCCAGATCGGCTGGCTGAAGGGCTACTGCCACCCGATCCGCTTCAACGATCTCGCCAAGAACGGCAAGATCCCGGAGGACGTGCTGGCCAAGCTGCCGCCGGCCGCATCCTATGAGGCCGCGGTGTTCCCGACGCTCGACGAGCAGGGCAAGGCCAAGGAAGCCATCACCAAGAACTGGGACGCCGTCGTCGGCGCCAACGTTCAGTAAGGTTGAAAACCGCCGGGCGGCTTCGCTGCCGCCCGGTATTCCACTAGAGCGACGTGCGTTCACTTGGACGCACAAAGTACGCTCTAGAACTCAAATTTTCGCATCGTGCTTTCCGAAAATCGAGTTCGATTTTCGGGCCGATGCGATAAGACGGTAGCCGGCGCATGACCGATCTCTCGCTTGCCGATCACGCGATTGCCGGGAAGACGGCGCCGCCCAGCGAGGCGCGCGCGTTTCGGCTGCCGACGCAATGGCTGGGCGTGGCGCCGTTCTTCATCTTCGCCATCATGTTCCTGGTCCTGCCCACGCTCTATCTGGTGCTGGGCGCGTTCCAGAACGATGCCGGCGCATTCACCTTCGACAACATCGTCGGTATCTTCGACCCACCCAATTTGTCGAACTATATGCAGTGCCAATATGATTCCTGGATCTCCTGGGTCGACGGAAACTGCAAGCTGCCCAGCATCCTTGCCGCCTACTGGATCTCGATCAAGATCAGCCTTGCTTCGTCGCTCATCGGCGCATTTGCCGGTCTGGCCATTGCCATTGCCATCGTGCGCGGCGGCCTGCCGAACTGGATACGGTCGGCGACGCTGACCTTTTCCGGCGTGGCTTCGAATTTCGCCGGCGTGCCGCTGGCGTTCGCTTTCCTTGCCACGCTCGGCCGGCTCGGCCTCGCGACAGTGATCCTGAACACCGTGTTCGGCTTCAACATCTACGCCCACGGCTTCAACATCCTGTCGTTCTGGGGCCTGACGTTGACCTATGTCTATTTCCAGATCCCACTGATGGTGGTCATCATCACACCGGCGATCGACGGGCTGAAGAAGGAATGGGGCGAGGCCGCCGCGACGCTTGGCGCCACCACCGCGCAATACTGGCGCATGGTCGTCATCCCGGTGATCTGGCCGAGTTTTCTCGGCACCGTCATCCTGCTGTTTGCCAATGCCTTCGGCGCCATCGCCACCGCCTATGCGCTGACCGGCTCGTCGCTCAACATCATTCCCATCGTGCTCTACGCGCAGATCCGCGGCGACGTGTTGCACAACCCGCATCTCGGCTATGCCATTGCCTTCGGCATGATCGTCATCACCGGCCTCGCCAACATCTTTTACATCTGGTTCCGGACGCGCAGCGAAAGGTGGCTCAAATGAAGAGCGGACGTTTCTGGGCCTGGACCGTCTTCGCGCTGGGCGCGGCCTATTTCTTCATTCCGCTGATTGCAACCGTGGAATTCTCGATGCGCATGCGGCGCGGCGTCTATTCCTTCGATGCCTACGAGGTCGTGCTTGGCGACCCCCGCTTCCAGGCGACTTTCGGCTATTCGGTGCTTGCCGCAGTCTTCACCATCATCCTCGGCGTGCTCATCGTCGTGCCCACCGCCTACTGGATCCGGCTGCGGCTGCCGCAACTGAGGCCGGTCGTCGAGTTCATCACGCTGCTGCCGTTGGTCATTCCGGCCATCGTCATCGTCTTCGGCTACATCAGAATGTATGGATCGAACTCGCCGCTGCCGTTCCTGGCGTCCGATACCGGCACCAACGCGTTGCTGGTCATCGGCTATGCGACGCTGGCGCTGCCCTATATGTACCGCGCCGTCGACACCGGGCTTCGCACCATCGACGTGCGCACGCTGACGGAGGCGGCGCAGATCCTCGGCGCCGGCTGGGGCACGATCATCACCCGCGTCATTCTGCCCAATGTGCTGATCGCGGTATTGTCGGGCGCCTTCCTTACCTTCGCTATCGTCCTCGGCGAATTCACCATGGCCAGCCTGCTCAATCGGCCGGCCTTCGGTCCTTACCTGCAGAACATAGGCGCCAATCGCGCCTACGAGCCGGCGGCACTTGCCATCATCGCCTTCGCCATTACCTGGGCGTGCATGTCGCTGATCCAGATCCTGTCGCGTTTTGCGCCGCGATCGGCGAACCGGCCAAACTGATCGAAAAGTACTGACCGAAAGAAAAAAGCCATGGCCGAGCCATTTCTCTCCATCCAGCATGTGCGAAAATCCTTCGGCCCCACCACCGTGGTCCAGGATTTCAACCTCGACGTCGAGCCGGGCGAATTCGTCTCCTTCCTCGGGCCATCGGGCTGCGGCAAGACGACGGTGCTGCGCATGGTCGCCGGCTTCGAGGAGCCGAGCGCCGGCAAGATCGTGGTGGCCGGCAAGGACATCACCCGGCTCAAGCCCAACCAGCGCAATGTCGGCATGGTGTTCCAGGCCTATGCGCTGTTTCCGAACCTGACGGTGGCGCAGAACATCGGCTTCGGGCTGAAGGTCGCGGGCATGCCAAAGGCCGATGCCGACAGGCGCGTTGCCGAGATGCTCGACCTCATCAAGCTGCCGCAGATGGGCGATCGCTATCCCTATCAGCTCTCCGGTGGCCAGCAGCAGCGTATCGCGCTGGCGCGGGCGATCGCGCCGAAGCCGAAGCTCCTGCTGCTCGACGAGCCGTTGTCGGCGCTCGACGCCAAGGTGCGCGTGTCGCTGCGCGAGGAAATCCGCTCGATTCAGAAGAGGCTCGGCATCACCACGATCTTCGTCACGCACGACCAGGAAGAGGCGCTGTCGATCTCCGACCGCATTGCCGTGATGTATGGTGGCAAGGCCGAGCAGGTCGGCACGCCGTTCGAGATCTACAACCGGCCGGCAACCAAGTTCGTCGCCAATTTCGTCGGCACGCTGAACGTGCTCGAAGGCACCGTCACCGATGCCGCTTCGGGCAAAGTGCGCGTCAACACGCAGGAGGTCGCGCTCAAGGGCAAGCTCAACGGTTCGAAAACCGGTGACAAGCTATCCCTGGCGCTGAGGCCCGAGGCGATTTCGCTCGGCCGCCATCCCGGCCGCGACTCCAGCCTTTCGGGCGAGATCGCCGAAGTGCATTTCCTCGGCTCGGTCATCCGGGTTCGCGTCGGCATCGGCGGCAGCACAGTGTCGCTCGACACGTTCAACAGCCCGGCCGCCCCGCCGCCCGCCGTCGGTGAGAAGGCCGAGATTTCCTTCTCGTCGGGCGACATGCTGGTGCTGCACTAGAGCGGTTCACGGCTTGATGGAATCGAAGGGGATTCCAGATTTGTGGGTTTTGTGATTCAAGATGCTGGCTGGAGTGGAGGCCAGCATCTGATGACTCGACCCCTTTCCAATGATCTTCGCGAGCGGGTGGTGGCGGCGGTTTTGAGTGGTGAAAGCCGCCGGTCTGCCGCCAAACGGTTCGGCATTTCGGCTTCGGCGGCGGTGAAGCTGTT
>NZ_RZPG01000053.1:0-15501 GCF_004022765.1 Mesorhizobium sp. M6A.T.Cr.TU.014.01.1.1 | reverse complement strand
GCACGCCCCATGCGAACGGCGCGTCGCTGCCCCCGGAAACCATTACGTCGGCCCGGCCCAGCTTGATCTGATCCACCGCCGAGGCGATCGCATGGTTGGCCGAGGCACATGCGGAGGTCACCCCGAACACCGGCCCGCGCAAGCCGAGGCGCAAGCTCACCTGGCCGGCGGCGGCGCTTGGCATCGTTTTGGGTACAGCGAGGATGCCAACTCGCCTCGCGCCGTCCAAAAGGAGGGCCCGGTAAGTTTCCTCCATTACATCCCAGCCCAAGCCGCCGACGCCCACTGTAGCGCCGAAGCGATGGGCATTCCCTTCGTCGCAGGAAAGTCCGGCCTGCCGCATGGCTTCGCGCGCTGCAAGCACGGCGAGCAAGCTGAAGCGGGCCATGGAGACGAGCTGCTTGCGATCGATGTCGTGCTCGGGCAGCGCCTTGATCTCAGCGCCGGTCATGCCCTCCAGGTCATGAAGCTCGGAATTGGCGAGCGGGCCGATGGCGGAGCGGCCTTCGCGCATCTCTTTCCACATAGAGGCGGCGTCAGTGCCCAGTCCGCACAGGCCGCCCACTCCGGTGATAACGACGCGCCTGTCCATTCAAGCCTCCTTCGCAAGCAAGCCGCGGACGGCTTCCACGACGTCGCCGACATTCTTGAGATTGGACCAGGCATCGGCCGTGTTCATGTCGATCTTGATGCCGTAGGCCTGCTCCACATCCCAGAGGACGTCCGCCAAACCCAGCGAATCGAACCCGAGCGCGTCCAGTTCCGTGGCGATTGTTATCTCGCCGACGAATGACGCAGGCATTCCCTCACCGCTCTCCGACTCGGCGCGTTTCTTGATCAGGGCAATGACGTCCGTTGCGAATTGATCGGCCATTCTGTTTCCTGTCTTTCTTTCCCGCGTTTCGACCTGGACGCGGCTCAGTTCCTGAGGCGCGCCGCGTCGCGAAAGCCACGACGCTTGTGCGTCTGACAAAGCCCAATGCTCATAAAGCCGGATCAGGTCCGGCCGGTGTGTGGCGTAGGTGCAGTATCACGATGTGAGCCGCTACACCGTGCGCGTCTCCCAGTCTGTCCATAGGCTCGGAAGAAGTCGGACAGTTTGACATGGCCGGTCAGTTGCAACTCCCTTTCCCAGCACTCCACTGCCCGGTAGAGCGCATGAAAATCTCCTTTCGGGCGGTTTCTTAAGACGCTCGCCACGCTATGAGGCAGTGGGGCATCGGTGTGCGTCAGGTGCTTCTGCCCATGCAGGATTCCAGAACATTGATGAAATCGTTTGTTTCGATGAAAGGCATCCACACTTTGGATAGTTGACCACGCGTTTCAAAGGTCGTGAACTACATCTCCTCGTTGTGCTCGACGCACTCCCGACAGAGCGCAACCTCATGGGCGCGGCATGCAGGATTAACCGAGCCCAGCCGGTCATGAGTGCGGCCGGCGCTCGGCTGCTCGATTATTTGCGCGATGAGCTCGCGACCATGTCCGCGGAGGTATTCAAACTTAACGCTGCGTCCGGGAGCTCTTGCCCTCCAGTTCGCGACGCTCTCCCGCCCATCCAGTGCTCGTTTATTTCGTCGGATAGTTTGACCCGGCTCTACCGAATCGCCGCTTCAGGATCATTCTTTCCGATTTCGTCACGCTCGTATTTCTGCCGCGTCCTACACCGATTGGGCGCGAACAAAACTGAGCGCCTTGGAACCCGAACCCGTGCGTCGTGACCGGGAGCATCCGGGGCGAACTCATCCGCTCGGGGGCATCGCATCACCGGACGGCGACAGGCACGGTCGACCGGCATCTCGGCATCGGCTGGGAATTCGTCCATGGTCTGCATTGGCGACGCTTCCTGAGGCCACGTAGCCCTTATGCCAAGCTGGGCGCCCGGGTCGAGCGCGTAATGACGACAATTGCTTCGCTACAGGTCAAACGCTTTCCGGGCCACCTGCAAAGTCTTCACCCGGCCGTACAGCGCCCAAGACCACTGATGTGATCGACAAGAGCCTTTTTGATAAATCTGCGCTATTCTCCTGTCGCGCACGGACGACCGCGTGGCGAAGAGCAGGGTCCGAGATGAGAGCCCTGCCGCGCAGCTTCTATCGTCGCGCCTCGTTTGCGGCATCCGTGCCTACCCTCTTCGGACCTCGTGGGTTCCAACCGGCGACGAGGCGTGCATAGGCGCCCTCGGCCTGCTCCACCCAGCGGCGCTCTTCTTCCCGGTGGCTCTTTATGTTGTAGGCGTGCGCTCCCTTTTGGCCGCGCACAGCCTTGCTCCCGGCCTTGAGTTCCACATCGCGCAAGCTTCTTGGCATGCAGGGAGGGTCGAGCCCACGCGTAACTCTCGCCCTTCTCAACAGATGCCAGATCACGACAGAGAGTTTGCGTGCGGTTGCCACGGCCGCGACATGCTGTCCGCGCCGGGCTCGCACGCCGCAGGGAGAAGGCTCGCAACGGTCCGGGAGCACGAGCGGCCGCCCAGGCCGCCTCGACGAGCATGCCGCGCGCATGACCACGGCCTTGCTTGGTGATCCGCCCATGGTAGGCCGGACCTGGCCGGACTGCCGGACGCTTGGGTTCAACCCGAGATAGGTCACGAGCTTCTGCGGATCGTCGAAGCGCGACACGTCGCCGATCGCCGCCTTCATCGCCAGCGCGACGGTGATGTCGACGCCGGGAATGGTCATCAGCCGCTTCACGCCTTCATCCTCGAGAGCCGAGCGGACAAGATCGCGTTCGATGACCTGGAGGTCTTCGCCCAATCGGTCGAACTCGCGCAGATGCCCATCGATCGCGAGGCGCTCGTCCTGCGGTACGACCTGCTCGATTAACCAGGTCCGACCCTTGGCGCCGCACAGGTCGGCATGCGGGCAGGACGGGATCAGATGGCTATGAAGGATCGACTGGATGACGCTCTTCAATCGAGATCTCTGTCGGACAATCTGATTGCGCCGTGTCACCTGTCGACGCAGAGCCTGCGTCGGCTCGTCCGCAATCCAGACTTCTGGCAAGAAGCCGCTGGCATAGAGCTGCGCAAGAACGTCGGCGTCGATCGTCGTTTTGATCTTGGCATAGGCAACGATAAACACCTGTTTCGGGTTGGCGATCCCCACCTTCTTCACATGCGGCGCAACCACAGCTGCAGCGGACGTCGCGTTGCCGGTGGCCTCGATCACCCCGACATCGTTCGGCGACAGCTTCGCGGCGAACGCCGCCAGCAGATCGCGCCGCATGTCGACGCGGCCGAGTCGCCTGAGCCTGCCCTCCTCCCATGCCACTGCTTCGGCGAAGGCGCGGTGAATATCCAGTCCGATGATAAGCATGCCCGTTCCTCCTTCTTGGCTCGGTCAAAGACGGGAGCTGGCGGGCAACACGACATCTACTGATCCGCGCTCGCAGCGCATCCGGGAAAGTCGCGAGGGGCGGCCATGTAACGAGCTCGGGCTCTCAGCCCACGGTCTATTGACGGCCTGCCTGCACCTTTGTGCTCCCGGTGCCCCACGTCCCGGATGGGCTCACCATAAGGGCGTTCCAAAACAAGAACAGCAGGACGAAAAGGCACCACAGATCACATACCGGATAGCGGCAAGGCCAAGCGCTTCGTTCAGACAGGCTTGCGCCAATGGGCTTAGGCCGAGCCTACAACAGCTCTCAAAAACGCTGCCGGACTGCTGCATTGGCTTCGCCGATACAATTGGCACAGGCCTCACGGCAGCTTAGGATCAAACCGCCCATCAGTCGCCTCGGACTGGAAGGGTGCACCCTATTAGGTTCCACGCCTAGCTAGGTCGGGGCCGCCGAAGACGCTGGTTGATAGCCCGGCGCCATCGGCCCGGCGTTTCAAACTGCCAATCTCTGACCTGCACAGTACGAACGATTGCTCGCTTCGGCAGATCACGCGGCTCATATGTCGGACCTTTACGTCATCCATCATAAACTTTTTGCGACAAAAGATTGCAAGAATGCTAAATTGTTAAAGTCGTTTGTTTCGGTTAAAGGCATCCATCCCATGGATGGCTGATGACATGCGTTTCAAAGGACTTGATCTAAATCTCCTCGTTGTGCTCGACGCACTCCTGACGGAGCGTAATCTCTCGGCGGCGGCACGCAGGATCAACCTGAGTCAGCCCGCCATGAGTGCGGCCGTCGCCCGACTGCGCGATTATTTCCGCGATGAACTGTTTACGATAAGAGGTCGCGAACGATTTCTAACCCCGCGTGCGGCAGCATTTGCCCCCGCAGTTCGCGACGCTCTCCAGCACATCCAGTGCTCGATTATTTCTTCGGATCCGTTTGACCCAGCTCGAGCCGATCGCCTCTTCAGGATCATTCTTTCCGATTTCGTCACGCTCGTGTTTTTCGAAAAGCTTGTGGAGCGTATTTCACGGGAAGCCCCCGCCGTCAGCTTCGAACTGCTGCCTGTCGACGATAGCCCCGATGAGCTTCTCCGGCGCGGTGACGTCGATTTTCTAATTCTACCGGATATGTTCACGTCGAGTGTGCATTCAAGCGTTGCGCTGTTTGACGAGAAGCTCGTGTGCGTAGGCTGTCCCACAAACAAGCAGCTGCCACAGCAGCTTACATTCGAGAGATACATGTCGATGAGGCACGTCGCGGTCAGGTTCGGGCGTACGATGAAGCCGTCTATCGAGGAATGGTTTTTGCTTGAGCATGGCCTTAAGAGACGTGTCGAGGTCGCCGTGCAGGGCTTCAGCATGATTCCACCTATGGTGTCCGGCACAGCTCGTATAGCGACCATGCCCTTACGGCTGGTCAGGCATTTCGAAAAAACGTTCCCCCTGCGGGTTATCGAACTTCCGCTGCCATTTCCCACATTCACCGAGACCCTCCAATGGCCGGCCCTCCACAATAGCGATCCGGCAAGCATCTGGATGCGGGAGATAATGATACAGGAGGCATCTCGGATGGCTGCCCCGCTGTGAACCCACGGAAAATTCAGGCGCACCTATAGTCACTACTCCTGTCACCATCTACTCTGACGACAATAGCCCTCGCCGGATAAAGTCGATGCTGGCGGCAAGTGCGCCTGCGAGATCGTCCAGAGAATGGACTTCCTCGACCAGCTCGAACGAGAAAGGTCCCGCGTAGCCGCCATCCAGCAGCGCCTGAATCTGGCTGCCATTGTCGGAACCTGCAAGAAAGCGATCGGGGTAAATCCAGAAGGTCGGGTCGTTTACGCTTGAAATGTGCACCAGGCCGGTAAGCTCGCAGAACAGGCATGTCTCCCCGGCCAGGGTGTGGTGGAACGTGTCGTGCACGAGGCGAAAGACGGACTGGCCATCAACCGCGGCAACGGCCTCGGCCGCTTCCTTCTTTGATCGAAGCGAGCAGGTTCGGAAACCCAGCGGCTCGATGAGACCGATCAGACCCCGCGACTGGAGGATTGGCTTGATCTCGTTTAGAGCGAAACGAAGATTGTCCTGGCGCTCGCTATTGGTGGGCCACGAGCTGCGGTTGGCCGGCACCAACACGAGCGTCTCCGCCCCGCACGCCGTCGCATAATCGGCGAGGTTGCTTGCCTCGGCCTGACGCGTTGGAGTCCAGTCGTTGAACCGCTGCAAGGCGTTGACAGAGATGATCGTGACGCCCGCTTCGGTAGCGGCAAACCGAACGTCCGCAGCCGGAATGCCGCGTGCGACAGGATTGCTGAAATGAGGGTAACGGATTTGGACGTCGGTCAGGCCTTGGTCACGGGCAAGCGCGAAAAGCGCACTGACGTCAAGGCGGGGCGCCGCCATGTGATCGAGTGCAAAGCGGGGCGATACCTGGCGCATTGCTTGACTTTCCTTCCATGAAGCGCGGCTGCCATTTCGGCATCCGGCTTCTTTCAAGACGGAACCACGCCGGTTCACAGATCGGACAGAGACGGCCGAGTCAATCGAGCTTTCCTTTCATCGGTGAAAGGAAAATGGGCGCTCATGATAGAAATCCATCAAGGTCAAATATTTTCCGGAAGATAAATGTCGA
This sequence comes from Mesorhizobium sp. M6A.T.Cr.TU.014.01.1.1, assembly GCF_004022765.1. Taxonomy (NCBI): domain Bacteria; kingdom Pseudomonadati; phylum Pseudomonadota; class Alphaproteobacteria; order Hyphomicrobiales; family Phyllobacteriaceae; genus Mesorhizobium; species Mesorhizobium sp. M6A.T.Cr.TU.014.01.1.1. Next base: position 9,522 of record NZ_RZPG01000053.1, on the reverse strand, counting down.
ACGGCAGAAATGTCTGCCCCGGGCTCTCCGCGACGCCGGCTTTGATGGCCCGCTCCATTGCCATTATCAGCTCCTGGCAAAGTCGGCGCATTGGCGTGCCGACCGCCATCGTCAAGATGTCATCCGCAAGCGCCCCACGTGACTGCGGCGTCATTTCACTCACGATCGCGACGAGATCCTGACCGCTCCCCTCTTCTCGGAGCGCGGAAATTGCCCCCTCTATCCCCCCGCCGGCCATATAGAAGCCGACGAGCTCTGGTTCCCGCTGCATAAGATCCAGCAATTTTTCGTAAGTGAGCTGCCGTTCATCAAGGTTCACGAGCGCATCAAGCACCTCGAATTTTGGCGCGTTCTCACGAAAATACGCACGAAAGGCCGTTTCCCGCGTCGCATGCGCCTGGAAGCGATGGCTTCCGACAAACACCGCCACCTTGCCGGGCCGTTTTGCGGCCTTGGAAAACACCCAAGCGGCAGTCCGTCCGACCTTGCTGTTGTTGAGGCCGATGTAGCCCTCGCGCACGCCATCGGCGAAGTCGGATAGCAGCGAAAATACCGGGATACCTTTCGCCTTGAGCTCCTCGACTGATGCTGTGATTTTCGGGTGATCGGCCGCCACCATGGCGATCGCCTGGCAGCGGCTCCCAAGGTCCTTAAGAAGCGGGAGCAGGTCACGCGGCAAATGTGACTGCGCGAACTCGATGATCGGAAGGCCGTTGAAGGATTTAGCCATACTGACCGACTCTTCGATCTTGCGAGCGAAATCTTGGTAGAAATCGTGGGTAGGTTTTCTCAAGATGAAGCCCAGCTTGTAGTGCGGCAGGTGCTGCTGCAAGCGCTGTTTGATGAGACCGGCAGCATGATAGCCGATCGCGTGCGCGGCCGCATGGACCCGCTGGGCGGTCTCCTCTCGCACCGGAAGGCGGACGTTCAGAACCCGATCGACTGTTGCTACGCTGACTCCGGCTTCGCGGGCGAGATCGGCTATTGTGACGCGCTTTCCCCTAGCGATTCTGATCGGCCGGTCCTCCATCATCCGGTGCGCTCCCGCGACGGCTTGGGGCGGCAAGCTGAAATAGTTCCCCCACCCCGCGGATAGCGCATTCGACGAACAGCGCTCCATGCGCACCCAGATGAGTCTCCGTGAACCGTTCGTTTGCTTAGGGGCTTCATGGTGTTGTATTACTCACTGCGTTAGTACTCTATTTCCAGCGCTCTTTGGAGGCTGGCAATTCGACTGTTGTGTCAAGGCCGCTACTTACACGTCGCGCTGTTGCGATCTTGCTTGCGGGGAGCCAGTTTGATGTAACCCTAACCGCGGAAAGCGGTTTCCATCCGTGACTGGTCCAATTCGCCTTCCCAGCGAGCGACAACGAGCGATGCCACCGCATTACCGACTAAATTCGTCAGCGCGCGGCATTCCGACATGAAGCGGTCCACGCCAAGAATTAGAGCCATTCCGGCAACGGGAACACTCGGCACGACAGAGAGAGTAGCGGCCAATGTGATGAAGCCGGCGCCGGTGACGCCTGCCGCACCCTTCGAGGAAAGCATCGCAATTAGCAGCAGGAGGATCTGATCGGCAATTGACAAATCTGTGTTCGTCGCCTGGGCGATGAAGAGGGCGGCGATCGTCATGTAGATATTGGTACCGTCCAGATTGAATGAGTATCCAGTAGGGATGACGAGACTTACGACCGAACGGGCGGCGCCGGCCTTCTCCATCTTCTCCATTAGCGAGGGCAGCGCGGCCTCCGAGGAGGACGTTGCCAGGACAAGCAGCAGCTCGTCCTTGATGTAGCGGACGAGAGAAAAGATCGAGAAGCCGTTGTAGCGGCAGACCGCGCCGAGAACCCCGAACACGAAGAGGAAGGCGGTAAGATAGAACGTCGCGACCAGTATCGCGAGGTTGGCCACCGAACCGATTCCGTATTTGCCGATCGTAAAGGCCATTGCGCCGAAGGCGCCGATGGGTGCAGCCTTCATCAGAATGCCGACGAGCTTAAAAATGGGGGCGGTAAGCGCCTGGAGAAAGGTAACGACCGGCCTGCTCGTCTCTCCGGTCATCGCCAAAGCAATGCCGAACAGGACCGAGAAGAACAGGACTTGCAGGATGTCGCCTTCCGCGAAGGCACTGGCAATCGTTGACGGGATGATGTTCATCAGGAAGCTGGTCACGGACTGCTCGTGAGCCGTGGCCACATAGCCCTTAACGGCTTGGACATCGAGCGAGGCCGGATCGATGTTGAGGCCGGCGCCAGGTTGAACGATATTCGCGACAATCAGTCCGACAACGAGTGCAAGTGTCGAGAAGGTGAGGAAATAAACCATCGCCTTGGCGGCAACTCGGCCGACCTTCTGCAGATCGCTCATGCCGGCAATGCCGGTCGCAATTGTCAGGAAGATGACAGGTGCGATAATCATCTTGACGACTTTGATGAAGGCATCGCCGAGCGGCTTCAGGCTCTGGCCGGTTTCCGGATAGAGGTAGCCAATTGCGGCTCCCAGGACTATGGCGGCAAGCACCTGCACGTAGGTCCGGGCAAAATGGGGCTTGCGGGGCGCTGCGATCGCGCGGGGGACTCTTGGAACCAACACCGTTTCTCTCTCCCTGACCGGATCGGGGTGGGGGCTCCTCCTTCTCCCATGCTGCGCTCCGGTCGAGCGCTGCTGTCATCTCGGAGCAAGCGCCGTGCCAACTGGAGGCCTGTCCCGTCCAGCGAGATTGGTGCGGGTTGCGCACTGGAACCCTCCACCTTTGCCGGAATTTGCACTCAAGGCTCGCCAAAGATCGCGTCTGAAGAAGTGCTTCGCCAGAGAGGGAATTGACCAGGTCGCCTTGCGGCCGTGTCTTTGATGTCTGCCGCAGATCGACTGCCGGCCGATATCTCTGTCGTCTTGGTGACTTTGGTTTGTCAGTTTTGCGACGGAATGCGCGCAAACTGCAGGATATCCTACACGCCCATCAGAGCACGCGGTACAAGCGATTAAGCGTAGGAGCGCATTGAATCTCCGAGGTCAAAAAATCTTGAATAAGGTCCCCGTGCGAAGTGAATCCGCAACTCGTCAAAGTTCTCCACCGTTTGATCCAGCGGTCGCGTTTCCTGGCGCTGCAGGATGGCGTTATCTGATGGCTCAAGCGCTGGAACGCCCAGGAAATCCCAAACCGCTCCCAAGCATTGGGCAGGTTCGTGAAGAAGGCTCTCGTATTCCATTACAAGCAGGTTGGTCGACGTGAAGGATTCCATAACGCGAGCGTGAAAATCGTCGGCGGCTTTGAAATAAGCCTCACAGTCAGCGATTGACAACCTGACGCTCGGTGGCCGAGCGGTATCGTTGTCCGACCTGAACTTCAGCCACTGACCGCTTTCCCTGGCCTGCACAAAGGATCGGAGCGATTCCAATACGTTTCGGCGAACAACGAGGATGACCTTGAGTGCTGGCCAACGAGCTAATTCCGCAAAGAATGCTGGACGCTCGCGAAACTGAGGTTCATTGATCTTGCAGCCAAGATGCGTCACATTCTTGTAGTCGCGCATAGGGCAGCGCACATAGGCAAGCTCAAGAAGCTCGCGATCCGTGCCTAGCAGGCGATCCGTGCTGGGCCAATTGGGATCATATTCGTTTAGCAACTCACCGTTACTCAAAACGGTCGGATGCTCGTTTAGCAATTCTTCTAAATAGTGTGTTCCGGTCCTTGGCATAGCAAGGACCACAAAAGGCTCAGGAGTTGGTTCGTTGTGGGTCATTGCATGTGTATCCAACTAAATAATGGCCGCGACGGTCTGGGGACGCGCACAAGAAGCTTGGCTGCTATCGCTTGAACGCTCCGGGTGGGTCCGCGCCTCACCACCCAGCCTGTACTCCGAGGTGTGGTCGCGAAGATGGGCGCGTGCCTGCAGCGGCTGGGTGGCGCCCGGCTTCGGCGTTGTTGTTGTACCACTCGCGATTCCTGGCACACGCATGCCTCCGGGCCGCTGTGGGCAGTTTGCAATCCGGCATTGCGGACCTCCTTCTCGTTGATGGGCGTAGGTAAGCGTCAACGCATTAGTCGTCGATGAAACAGTCCAGCCGACAGAAAAAAAGGCAATACAGCGAACATGCAAAGTGCGCCTATATGCAGCCCTACATTGTCGCCCAGGCGGCCGAGCATCACCGGACGGATTAGATCGATAGAATTCGCCAGCGGCGAGAAGGCCGCAATCTGCTGAAACACTCCTGGCAATTGGCCGACTGGAAAAACCGCGCCCGAAAGGAACAGCATGGGTGTGATGACAAGCGTCTGATAGAAAATAAAATAGTGATAACTGGGCGCGAGTGCGATGACGAGCATGGCCAGGCTCGCAAAGGCGAACCCGGTGAGAGCGATGACCGGCAGCACGTAGAGAACCGACGTCCACGCGGCATAACCTAGCGCGGCGGCAACAATCGCAATTGTCGTACCGGCCAGAAAGGCCTTTGTGGCTGCCCAGGTCAATTCACCGAGAACGATGTCGCCGAGGGTAAGTTGTGTGTGCAAGATTGCTTCCCAAGTGCCCTGATCGCGCATTCGACCGAAAACCGCGTAAATTGTTTCGAAGGTCGATGCTGTCATCGCGCTTGTCGCAACCATGCCGGCTGCCAGAAAAGCGATGTAGGATGCACCTTCGATGCGGCCTACCAACAGTCCAAGGCCAGTGCCGAGCCCGAAAAGGTAAATCATCGGATCAGCAAGGGTGCCGAGCATTGAAGCAAATGCCACCTTCTTCCATGCCAAATGATTGCGGCGCCACACCGCGATCCAGTTCCAGGCGTTGGCGGGTAGAGCGGCCGCAAGACGTTCACCCATTGCTCACTTCTCCATCTCACGTCCGGTTAGCCGCAAGAAAACGTCCTCCAGACTGGGTGGACGCTCCAGAATACGCAGACCCGCTCGACCGCGAAGCTGGATGCGCACATCCTCCGGATCAGGCGCATAGCAAAAGAGCGTCTCGCCGCTTACCTCGATACGCTGAACGTACGGCTTGATCAGCGAAATCAGCTCCTGTGGATTGCCGCCGAAGATCTCGATCACGTTGCACCCAATGTACTCGTCGATCAGCGCATGAGGACTGCCCTCGGCGATCTTGCGTCCCCGCTCGAGAACACACAGCCGATCACAAAGCCGCTCAGCCTCTTCCATGAAATGGGTGGTCAAAATGATCGTTTTTCCGCTCGCCAGCAGGAAACGAAGTCGCTCCCAGATCAGATGGCGGGCATGCGGGTCGAGGCCGGTCGTGGGCTCATCCATCACAAGCAACTGGGGGTCGTTGATCAGAGCACGTGCCAGCGTCAGGCGCCGCTTCATCCCGCCGGATAGCAGGCCGACACGTGAATCCGCCTTGCTCTCAAGGCGAGCGAACTCGAGGAGCCGTGGGATGACGGCGTTGATCTCTCTTGTACTCATGCCGAAGTAGCGCCCGAACACCAACAGGTTCTCACGTACCGTAAATTCCAGGTCGAGATTGTCGAACTGCGGGACCACGCCTATGCCCTTGCGGGCCAAGCGGCTGCGTGCCGGCACTGGTAGACCGAGGACTGTTATATCACCCGCGTCAGGCCGGGTCATACCGAGGAGCATACGCGCAATCGTGCTCTTGCCTGCGCCGTTCGGCCCCAGCAGACCGAAGCACTCTCCCGATGCAACGGTGAAGGACAGCCCGTCCACAACGAGCTTGTTCCCGAATAATTTGGTTACGCCGGTAAGGTCGATTGCTACATTGGACATGCGTCTATCTCAAGCGGAATGAGTCCGATTGGCCACCGGCAGCTTACTTACGAATTCTGGTTCAGAGCAGGCCACCGCCTTGAGATGGCACCTTTGGAAAGTCGCGGCCGGAGCGACGCGTGTATCGCTTCCGCCAAAGAATTAACGTCAAGGTGCCAGGTGTCGCTTCCAGATAGTTCCCGATCTGACCATAGGTAACTCGACAAGCTTCACCCCGTGTCGACTGACACAACTTACTCGGTCACTCGGCGCTGCAAGGCCGTCAGACTTCACCAGCTGTGAGCGAAAGATCTGCAGTATGAAGTGACTCCGCAATTCCAGAATTGCCCGCAGCATTTGCTCCGGCAAGCGGCATCGCGCTTGTGATTTCCTTTGTGCTCCTGTTGGGCAGGGGAACACTTTTACGCGACAGCCAATCGCTATTGCTCAATGTACACAGGGCGTAAGCCTTCAAGGGGATCAACAGGAATATCCTGATTAACGCGTGCATTGAATAGCCGATGAATCGAAGCTGCCGAGTGCGGAAAGATAACACCGTAGATCTGATTATGGTCATGGTGACAATAGCCAGCACCGTCCACCAATTTACTGTATGTGAAACTAGTAGCTCACCGAGCGCCGTTACTACCGCGATGCCGAGCAACAATGGGCCGAGATTCTCTCCCATCACATCCAAAGTTAGATAGCGATCCAGGCCACGCAGTAGACCTCGCGCAAGCATCGTGTCCCGGAAAGTGCTCCGTGCCCAGCGGAGTTGTTGGCGCAAATAAGGTCCCATCTTGTCCGGAACGACTGTCGCCGCGACGGCACTTGGAACGTACTCGGTTCGAAAGCCTGCTTTCAGCATGAGGATCGTAAGATGACGGTCTTCACCGAAGTCGCTTGGTTTCCCCCTGAACAGCTGCGTCTCGTATTGATCCAGCAGAGAAAGGAGACAAGACCGGCGGTACATTGCACATGGGCCGCAGCAGCACATGACCGCACCAAAGCGACCTTGCGCCGCGCGCTCCTCATTGCAAGCCAGCCAGTATTCCATATCGATCAATCGGGTCAACCAAGTGTCGCTGCGGTTGTATGCCGTCAGCTGGCCCATGGCCGCTCCGACCATGGGATCCCGCATTTTTACTGCAAGCTTCGTGATGACGTCGGACGCAAGTGTCGTGTCAGAGTCGACGCTGAGCACGAAATCTCCAGATGAGCGGCGGATGGCGGCGATCTGCGCCTTGCGTTTGCCAACATTCTCGCGGAGCAGAATGAAATTGAATCTCGGGTCGCCCTCGTAGGCGTGATGTACCGGGATGACGGCATTACGATTTCCAGAACCGTCGTCAACCAGATAGACCTGAAATGTTCCGGCGTAATCTTGAATTGCAATGGAAGCTAAACACGCCGCGAGTGTGCGCGGGTCCTCATTGTAGCAGGGGATGATGACATCCACGCTCGGCCAACGGTCGGATCCGAACAAGCTTTCCGACGGCGGCGTAACATTTTCCGGTTGGGAGTAGACCGCTTGCATGCCTCTGTAAACAGTCGAGAGCACCGCATAAGACGAAACGGCAACAGTACTGGCTGTGGTGAGAAGGTCCATAGGATCTCTGTTTGTTCAGGGATGTTGAGGAAGTGATCGGATTACAAATCCGCGGCCGTGCAATTCTGGAATTAGGCGTGACAACGCTGTCACCGTCTGGTCGCGCAGACTGGCTTGATTGCCTGGTTGCAATTCGTCGGGAGCGCACCCGTCGTGCAACAGCACGATTGCGCCCGGCCGGATATCGGCGAGCACTCTGTCGACGATGGCGTCAACGCCGGGGCGAGACCAGTCGCGTGGATCAATGGACCAATGGACGGGCGCCAATGCCGCACCCGCTGATGCAGCGATTACTTCTTCGGTCCAGATGCCATACGGTGCACGAAAGTACCGAACCATGGCCTGCGGGCAAGCCATCCCTATGACTCTGTTTGCCTCAACTATCTGGCGGTCGACTTCGACGGGCCCGCATTTAGCCAGGTCCGGATGAGTCATCGTGTGGTTGGCTATACCGTGCCCGTCTGTAATAATTCGGCGAACGAGTTCCGGCTCGTCGGCCGCGTAGGCCCCAACAACGAAGAAGGTCGCCGGCACCTGATGTTGCGCCAGCACATTGAGTATCTGCGGTGTGAAAAATGAATTGGGACCGTCGTCAAACGTCAGATAGACGCTGCGCTCTGCAATGCCATCGGCATTGTCACTCTGCCCTTCGCATATGTAGTCCAGAGGCTTCATAGTTCCGGACCGTTCCGGTCGATCAGGGTACCGGACGGCCACTCGTCCATCGAGCGTCCGATCGGCGAAACCAACACGAGTACGTCTTCCAGGCGCGTGGGCGGCAGGTCGGGATGCACATCTGGACGGGTCGACCGTACGCGAACGCCCGACACAATGTTCGCGAGGCCGGCTCTGCAGAATCTTTCGACATGGTTTCGCAGCGCGTGCCGAACCGTGCCGAAAGCGAATGGAACACCCAACTGATGGAGCACTGGGTACGCCACGCGCATCGAAAAACCGATTCCGAGCCCTTCAAGATCCGGACGAACCGCGTACAGGCCCAATTCAGCGACGATCAAGTCGACCTCGCCAACTTTGATGAAGCGCCGCAGCATGCCGATGTGAGCCGCTACCCCATGCGCGTCGTAGCCGATTGCACGGAATTCCGGCCTCGCGCCGGCCCAACTGCGGCCGCCTTCGAATGGCTCCGCGTTGAAGGCGCCAGTCCGTCCATAGGTCTTTCGAAAAAAGTCGGAGAGTTCGACATGGTCGGCCAGTTGCAACTCATTTTCCCAGCACAACTTCCACTCGACATTCGGGCGCATGGAAGACCTCACCTTGTAGCTGTCTGGTTGAGATAAATGTCCAAGCATTGGTTAAATAATTGGCGTCGCGCCAACGGGGCGTAACTTGTGGAGACCGCCGAAAGACCAAGCCGCAATGCAGATGCGACTGACTTTGTACGCCCCGCACACCAGATGATGCTCCTCGGATCCAACGCAACCATCGGAACTACCTATCTTTCCAACTTGAAGCGCTTCTATGGGACCTGCAGCAAAAACGGTAAAATCCTTTGTTTAGATGAAAGGTATCCACGCTTTGGATAACTGGGCGAATGCGTTCCATATGGCTGGTCAATTATCGTCGTCACGCTCGAGGCACTTCTGACGAAGCGCAAAGCTCACGCCCGCGGCACGCGCGGCCGTTGCCGGGCCGCGCGATTATCTCCGTAAGAGCCGAGCGGAGCTCAGACACGACGATTGATCAGAATCTGATTCGCGGGTTCAGTATCTCTTTCGTGTATCCAGCTCTGGGCTGTCCTTTGGCGGGAGTTAGGTTCGCCCAGGTTCTGAGCCTGGGGCGTCGGCCCGTTCGCCGCACAGGCTCCTTCGCACATCGTCGAGGCCGAGAAAGAGGGGGCCACACAGCTCCCCCTGTACTTTCCACCACCCGACACCAGCGCTCACCCAGGGCGCCGGCCTTGCTCACCTCAACGGATAGCGCACTCGCGCCGCTTCACGATTAAAAGAATTCTACAAGCAGATGCCTGTTTGATCGTGAGACGTCCGCTGCCAATTCCCGCATCGCAGAGGCAGCCAATAGCGCTCGCTTCACATAGTGGTCCGGCAAGCAGCTAGATACGACAGGTGACCTCAAATGAGGCGTCTTGCATGGCTTCTACACCTGCCTGAATGCCAGAACTGCGTTCGTACCGCCCATGGCGAAGGCGTTGCTCATGGCGACGCGCACCTTG
>NZ_RZPG01000052.1:0-17452 GCF_004022765.1 Mesorhizobium sp. M6A.T.Cr.TU.014.01.1.1 | reverse complement strand
GACCTGGACGCGGCTCAGTTCCTGAGGCGCGCCGCGTCGCGAAAGCCACGACGCTTGTGCGTCTGACAAAGCCCAATGCTCATAAAGCCGGATCAGGTCCGGCCGGTGTGTGGCGTAGGTGCAGTATGACGATGTGAGCCGCTACACCGTGCGCGTCGTAGCCGATTGCGCGGGCTTCGGGTCTCGCGCCGGCCCAACTGCGGCCTGCTTTCGAATGGCTGGAAGGTTTCCAGTCTGTCCATAGGCTCGGAAGAAGTCGGACAGTTTGACATGGCCGGTCAGTTGCAACTCCCTTTCCCAGCACTCCACTGCCCGGTAGAGCGCATGAAAAATCTCCTTTCGGGCGGTTTCTTAAGACGCTCGCCACGCCATGAGGCAGTGGGGGCATCGGTGTGCGTCAGGTGCTTCTGCCCATGCAGGATTCCAGAACATTGATGAAATCGTTTGTTTCGATGAAAGGCATCCACACTTTGGATAGTTGACCACGCGTTTCAAAGGTCGTGAACTACATCTCCTCGTTGTGCTCGACGCACTCCCGACAGAGCGCAACCTCACGGGCGCGGCATGCAGGATCCGAGCCCAGCCGGTCATGAGTGCGGCCTTGCCGGGTCGGGCGATAGGCAGTCATGCCCTGCCCTTCCTGCGGGTCAAGCACTCCGAAAAAACATTTCCCCCATAAATGCTAGATCTTCCGTTGCCTTTTCGCGTCACAGGCCGTCAAACGCCCGGCCGTTCACAACAGTGATCCGGCAAGTGTTTGGCTGCGCGAGACGATGCTGCAGGGAGTCGTCCTGCATGGCACTTCGCTATGATGCTGCGGTGCCGTCTAACGGCGCCTCGTGCTTGAACGCACTGAACGGCCACCGCGATCGAAATCGATGGTTCGAGGACCGTTGATCATCACCCCGCCAGCCTCGATCTTGTTTGCCGCCACGAGAGCGACACAGAGACTGCTGGTGAAGATGCCCGCCTGCCCGCTATGTTCCGGATGGTTGACCATCCCGGATGGACCCATCGAGGGTGTCAAGGCGAGCATGAGCACAGGCGCGAACAGTTCACGGGCAGGCGCGACGGTGGCCGCAAAGCAACGTCGCGCCAGCATGCGATCTCAGCAGGATCGGCACCATCCTGTCAGGGAGCAATGCGAGTGGCTGGCTTAGCCGCTGCGACGCTGCCCGGCATCGATGACGAGGACCTGGCGCCGTGCGAGGAGCAAGAGTAGACGGATAGTATGCGCGGGAGTGGCGACCGACCACCTTGTTTCTAAGGCAGACTGAAAGCGGCTCTTACCGGGCGGCTACGCTGTTTCAGAGACTGGGGCGTCGTGCACATCCAGCCGATACTCTTTGTTGCGGATTGCGAACCGATTGCATTGCCGCAGTTACTGGCATCATGTTAACGCGTCGGACGGCGACATTGGCGAGCACGGTTTTGTGGCCGCAGTTGACAAAGCCCATAAGTTCTAGATGCTGCGTGCTAGAATAGATGTTTGAAATCGCAGGGAGTTTCTGATGTCCAACCTTAAGGAAACTGAGGCAACCCAGGCAGCAGGCGAGGTGCCCGTGAAGGAACAGACACCCGATATAAAGGCGCCGAAGACGCGGAAGCGGACCGCGCAGCGCGCAGGTGCTATACGAACCAGCGCCGCCAGCTCGGCTCTTCAGGCGTCTTCATCTAAAGCGATCGCTTCGCCTACAGTCCGGGTAGCGCGGAGAAATTACTCTGAGAACGAGCGTGCCCAGAAGCTCGGCGAGATCGAGAAGCAGATCGGACGGGGAGAGAGTATCAAGGCAGCCGTTCAGAACGCTGGAATATCGGAACAGACGTACTATCACTGGAAAAGGGCTGCTGGGCAGACAACACAGAGCGATGAGCTCAAGGATCTTGTGAAGCTTGAAGAAGAGAACGCCCGTCTGAAGAAGCTCCTCGCTGACCGGCTCCGGAAAGAAAACGCCGAGCTCAGGAAAAAGCTCGGGCTTGCTTGAGCCCTTTGCCGCCATAGGCAAAAAGCCCGAGGGGCGACTGACCTGAGCTCCAAGGTGACCTTCCTTTCTTCCTGTGACACAGCGTCGCGCCCCAGCAGCCGATACTGGCGCAACGAGCTGTTTCGACCTGAGACCGGGCAGCCGGCAACTGAAGACGTTCTTGACGAACGCGCCCAGCCGCTCCCGCCGCCAGTGGTGATCGAGCTGGAGGTCGCCGGCAAGGTGCGGCTGCGGATTCCACTGACCACGCCGCCAACACTGGCAGCGGCGATGGTGAAGGCGCGGGGCGTGTCATGATCCCGGTCCCGAGCCAGGTGCGGATCTGGTTGGCGGTGGGCCGGACCGATATGCGTCGCGGAATGCAGGGTCTCGCTCTGCAGGTTCAGGAGACATCGGGCCGGGATCCGCATTTATGCGTCGGGCGAGATTATGTGGCGGAGCCGCCCTGACCCCTTCGGACCGGCCAAACCCAGCTTGCCTCCGCCACATAAAGATTCAGATGGAGTTCAGCAGTTGCAGAACGGAGTCATTTGGTCGGAAACGCACGCCGTGATCGCCGGTGACGCCCGCCTTCTCGAGTCCATTGCGCATCATCTCTACATCCGCTGTGGCATAGCGGTGGGTCGTGGCGACCCGTGCATGCCCGAGCCAGGCTTGGATCGTCAAAAGGTCCACGCCGGACTGGAGAAGCTTCATGGCGAGGGAGTGCCGGAAGATGTGCGGCGATATGGGCTTGTCGGCCAAAGCCGGTCTGGTAGGCCCGGCGCTCGTTGCGGGCGCCGAGGAATATCGGTCGCGGCTCGTGATGGGCGATCCCGCGCTGGCTCAACAAGGATGTCAGCGCCCGCAGCCGGGTCCTTAGCAATGGGGACGACGCGGTCTCTACGCCCTTTGCCGCGCAGCAGCACTTGTGGGTGCGGCCGCTCCAACTGAAGGTCGTTTGCGTTGACGCCGGTGGCTTCGGAGGCCCGGGCGCCGGTCCGTGCCAAGAAGAGCAGAAAGGCTCGTCGCGCCGACCACGGGGCGTCTTTGGATCGGGCGCCGCGATGAGGGTGTCCACTTCGGCCGTGGTGAGGTGGTACGTCACGTCAATGTGCGTCCGTTTAATGGGAATCGTCAGCACGCGTTGGGCGACGCCGAAGGATGCCGGGTCGGCGGCAGCGACGTGGCGGAAGAAAGATCGGATCGCGGCCAAGCGGGCGTTGCGCGTGGTGACGGAATTGTTCCGCTTCTCCTCGAGTTCGTCGAGAAAAGCGAGAACGAGATCTCGATCAGCTCTTCGAGCGCCAACGCCGCCGGCTTCTTCCGCAATCGGGCGGCGGCAAAGAGGATCAGCATGCGCAAGGCATCGCGATAGCTGGCCACGGTCGCGGGAGTCGCATTGCGCTGCTTCGTCAGGCGCCGGCGGAAATAGGACTCCAGGAGCGGCGCTAGGAGTAGGTGTTCGCATGCTGCTCCTTGAGCGCGCCGCCATCGAGTGCCACCTCGGCTTGATCATCAGATCAACGAGGCGTTGACGGTGGTCGAGGCGGATATCGCGGTGCATGCCCACTAGATCCGACAATCCGTCGCCTGATGACGTTGCCTCCGACGTCACCGTGGGTGCGAACGTTGCCGCGGCAATCGGCAACATTCGGCGCTTCAGCGATCCACAGAGGCTTGTCGCCTACCTTGGCTTCTTCCGAGCGTGCGGCAGTCGGTGAGGGACCGGCCTATCATGGCCGCATCACGAAGCACGTCTCCTGAATCGAAACCTCTATCCGATCGACGAACGCCTCAAGTCTCGCAGGCGAGCAGGGCCGGGCGGGTCCAGATGTAGTCGGTATCCTAATCATCGCCGAGCGTGTTTAGCTTGGGTCGCGCAGAAAGGTGGATGGCGTGAGCGCGCTGAGATGGATCGCCATTTGGACTAAACGACGGGACGGCTGACTGGTATGCGCGTTCAATTGATCTGGCGCCTTAAATGCAGGAAGGCTTCGCGGCCGGTACGAGGCGCATCCCTCCTCCGAAGCAGCACGCCCAAGTATCATCACAAGCCCCGAGCGCTCGCGTTCGGCGATGTCCAATTTCCGACAATGTCGGAATACAGTCAGATCTGCTGGATTGACTTTAAATGGTTTTCTCATTTGGCACAGCGCATGCTGGTTATCCGCAAACACGTGACCGACCAACAAGAAGTCGCATGATCACCTCACCAAAACATACAGCCGCGGAACAATCACTTGGCCCGAACTTGCTTATCGCCCTCCCCGTCACCACAACCGGAGCCATCCATGTCTGACGGGCTGCCCAGGATACCTACTGCGACCGCGCTTGCCCGGTGACGACCGCTCCGGCTCCGCCCGTTACCGACGAGGCAAAGTGACGGATTTCCTGCTTTTCAACGACATGGAGGTGGTTGTCATTCCCGCTGGGGGACAGACTCGGCCTGTTCAAGGCATTGCGCGAAGGCGGCAAGATGACGGCCACCCGTGCGCGAACTCAAGGAGCGCAGCCTGTATCGTGTATCAGGCAAATAGGCCGTCGGTCAGTGACCTTGACACAGGGGACATGCGCAAGGTCCTGAAGTTTGATGTAGCGATAGAAGGGTGCCAATGACAACAATAGCTTACAGGAACGGAACCATGGCTGGCGACGGCCGAGCCTTGGGTTTTGACTCAGTATCCGTCGGTGAGAAAACGAAGGTGTTTCGCTTATGCGACGGCACACTCATCGGCGTTTCCTCTTCGTCCTTGGGTATTCCAAAGGCCGTTCGAGACTGGGTTGAGAAGGGCATGGATGTTTCTGATATTCCTGTGCCGCGCAACGACGACAATTTTGAATTTGAGGCGCTGATAGTGCGCAAAAATGGGGAAGCCGTATTGTTGGACGGCAATTGGCTGCCAAGTGATCCCGTGAAAGGTGAATATTATGCCATCGGGAGCGGCAAGCAGTATGCTTTGGCCGCGCTGGTTTTGGGCAAGTCAGCTAAGGAAAGTGTCGAAGTTGCCGCGAAACTCGACGTTTGGACTGGTGGCACAGTCACTGCCATAACTCACTAAACCCGCCTTTCGGCGGGAGTGTGACAGTGCGAGCGTGGAAGTAGGGCGCCACCCCGGGGCACGTCGAGCCCTGTCATCTGCTTGCGTTGTTGGACATGTGAGCTGGTCCATAAGCGCGCGAAAGCGTCCAGTTGTGGCCAAAAGCACGATTTGCGACAGAACCGGCCCGCTTCTATGAGTATGGGCCGCTTTTTGCGGCCAGCGTGCTTGCCATCCTGCCGCCAGTGGCCGTCGCCTTCTTCTTCCAAGGTTACCTCGTCATGAAGTAGAGCACCACGATCTTGTCGGAGAAATCGGAAAGGCGGACGGCCCTTCCGTCCGCGTCGGCCAGTTCGAAAGGCGGCGCGGCCTGCTCGTCGATCGCCTGGAAGAACCTCTCCGCGCTGTCCCTCATCTTGTCGAGATCGGCGCCCGGATGGTGGGCCAGCGCGGAGGTCGCGAGGATCAGCGCCAGAAATTGAATCGCAAGCGACGGTTTCGCTTTCATGGACAATGCATTCCGGTTGGGGGCGTTCGAGGGCTCCGCGGCTAGGATTGGTCTCACTGTGTCTGCTCCCGCTCCCGGCGGCTCATCTGCCTGATAGGCGCGTTCCCGCTCGGGCCATGTGCTTTTGATGAAGGCCAGAACGGCCCGGATCTCCTCGTCGGTGAGGACATTCCCGAAGCCCGGCATGTCGCTCTGGTAGCCGCCGCCGACGACCGCGGCCGGTCCCGGCGCCGGCATGCGTCCCGAAGGCAGCGGGCTTTCCAATCGCGCTGACCTTCGCCTGGCTAAAACCGTCTTGCCTAGCGCTATCGCCGCGGCCGGGGCGCCGCCACCGGCCATCCGGTTGGCGAGCCAAGGCAATGTCCAGACCAATCCGAGGCCTGCCGCGGCCACGCATCGATAAGAGGACCGACGCCCTTCTCCTTTGCCGCCGCTGGAGAACAGGTACTTGATCAGCGCGGCCGTCCCGAGGACGAGCACGACGACGACAAGCAGCCACACCAGGCCCATGCCGAACATCATCATGCCGCTCATGCATTCCATCATCGAAGCCTCCTATTCCGTGGCGTAGACGCCGCCGGTCCCGTCAGACTTCCGGATTTCGAGAATCTCGAAGGGCGCTTCCTTCGTGCCACTCATGCCGGGGGAGCCCATCGGCATGCCGGGCAGCGTCATGCCCTTTGATGTCGGGCCGCTCGGTCAAGAGCTTGTTGACCGTGCCGACCGGCACATGGCCGCTCACCACATAGCCGTCGATGAACGAGAGAAGGCAGCCATCGGCTTCCGGCGGAATGCCCTCTTCGCGGCTCATGGCGAAAAGGTCGTGAGTCGGCCTTGACGGTGACAGCGAAGCCGTTTCCTGCAAATAGCCGGCATAACCTTCGCAGCAGCCGCATTGCGGGTTCTTGTAGAGCGTGACGTCCTTTCGCCGGCGAACGCCGGAGCGGCGCCTGACAGGATCGAGGCGAGGACAAGAGCTATCAGGGTATTGGACATTTTTGCTTCTCCTTCGGCTTGTGGACTGGTCAGGCGACCGGCCGCCTGGTGTTCGAGAACGTGGCAGTGGAACATCCAATTGCCGGGATTGTCGGCGACGAAGGCGATCTCGACCTTCTCGCGCGGCGAAACCAGCGCCGTGTCCTGCCATTCGCGACGTGGGGTGGGCTGGCCGTTGCGGGAAATCACCCGGAAGGAATGGCCGTGCAGATGGATCGGATCATGCCACGCGGTTGCGTTGGTCGTCGTGGCGATGACGTGGCTCTTATTCCGCAAGAGCGTCAGCCCCGGCTTCATGTCGTGATTGGCCTCGTCGGCGGCGACGCCGTTGATGAACCAGGCGGTGCCGGAATTCATCGTCCCCGGACCCATGCTTTCACCCATGTCCTGCGCCACCATCTCGCCCATCATGCCGCCGGTGAAGACGACTTCGTTGCGGGACGCTGTATCGAGGTCCGGCTCCGGCAGCGGAATGGTCGGCAGGTTCAGCGGCCAATCAAGCACACGTGCCCTAAGCGGAGTGTCGGAATAAACAAGATCGACGAGCTCATATTCCAGCCCCTCGTAGAACCGGTCGAAGATCGAAATCCGGCTGCCCGGCTTGCCTGTCATGTCGAGGATCAGATCGGTGCGCATTGCGGGACCCAGCACCACCCGCCTCCGGCGCGTGTGGCGTCACCGGCTGGCCGTCGAGCGCGATGACGGCCGGCCGAAAACCCGTGAAGTCGGGACTGAAGATGCGTGCATTGGCGGCGTTGATCAGCCGCAGCCGGATGCGCTCGCCCTTTCTGACCGCAAAGGTATCCGGCACGCGGCCATTGATGGTAACCGTGTTGCCGACGCGGCCATCGTGGTGAATGTCGTGCCGGTTGCCGAGATCCTCGCTGATTGCGCCAGATTTCGTCAGCCCCCAGTCACCGAGCATCCAGGTCACCTCGCGATCGGCCCGCACCGCCGCCGGTTCCTCGATGATCAGCGGACCATAAAGTCCGCGCCCGACCTGTTCGAAGCTCCTCTGGTGCGGGTCATGCCAGAAGGTGCCGACGTCGACGGCGTCGAACTCGTAGACGAAGCGCTCGCCCGCTCCAATCGGCTTCTGCGTGAGGTGAGGCACGCCATCCATGGCATGTGGCACACGCACGCGATGCCAGTGCACGGTCGTTTTCTCGGCAAGGCCGTTCTCTACCTCGACCCGCACGCGCTCGCCCTGACGGACCCGGATTTCCGGGCCTGGAACGGGCCTTCGGCGCGCAATCGAGCCCGGTTCACCCGGCCCAATGGCGTCCACTTTGGGGGCGCATGCACTGCAGACCCGCTGGACCTGATCCGGGAGAGAATGGGCGCGGCGATTGGAATAGCTATGAAAGCGCATCGGACCGTGGAACTGCGCGCGCAGACTTTCGGAGGAAGGCTCGCTTTTAAGCGTTATCGTGCAACTCTGATCGTTCTTCGCCTTGGCGGGTGCCGCGGAAGAATCCGGGGTTCTGCGAGCGCTCCGAGAACACCTGCGGTCGATCCTATACCACAATCTCGCGAAGCTCGATGCTCTCTACAAACGATGTCTTGGATTCTCACGCCCTTATTTCAGCACTTCGCTCGCTTGCCCGACTCGGCCGCGGTCAGCCTTCACCGCCAATTTTGGCGCAGCGACGTTCCTATCGGGTCAGGCGAAGCTTCTTGAACCTGCCGCTCTCTCGTTGCCCTGGCACGATTAATCGTCCTCTCAGTCTCGTCATTGGCGGAGTCGCTCCTAAGGCGCGCGCCGGCGAGTTCGAGGAGCGCGTGGCTATCTCCTCGGTCCAGCCGGATTCCGCTGCGCGCTCAGCCAATTCCTGGAAGGCCGATTCCAAGGCGAGCTGGCATTGAAGGCCGCGGTTCGGATGGTCGACTGGGCAGCTTGGTTCCACGATCGCAATGCTTGATCGCTTCATTGCAGGCCATGGGCTCTCGTCTCCTTTTGCCACACGAGGCGCCAGCTCACGTGTTGTTGTTGGCGTGCGCCCCGGCAACCGCTTTCACCAGCCGCTCCAGCGATCCCGCGCGCTCCAGCTCCGCAAAGAATGATGCGGCGTGACGCTACCCAGCCGGTGCTTCTCGGCCAATTTGCACACATAGGGATAGTCGACCATGAAATCGGATCGAGGCGAGGCGTTGGACGTTTCAGTCTTGGTCTGAATGCCGCCGCCCACGAGCCGATCGGCCTTCTCGATGATTTGGCGCACCCTCGTTGTCGACAAGCCATGTTCCTGAGCCAGGTCGGCGAAACTCTTGCCCTTCAGAAAGCCGTCGACCAGGGCTATGTTCCTATCGACGGTCGGCTAAATCCCAGCAGGCGCGCAGTTTTCCAGCATCATTCCGTTTGTTCATCCGCTTGTCCGCGCCCCCTGCAAATCCTACCGGGCCAAATCGGTGCTAGGAAGACCCACTCATGTCATGCCTCGGGAAAGTACCAGGCCGACGGTCATGTGAATACGAAAGATGCTGGCGATCACCATGATCGTTGGTGACCGCTGACCTCCCGAATGTCGGCTTCGACGGCACACCGGGAGCTCTCGGCAATGTTGAATAATTCCGTTTGAAGATGGTTGACTTCGTCGTCGAGGCTCGATCCATCAGGATCGGTATCGACGATTCTATATTTGAGGAACCCAAATTCGTTTGGTTCGCGCAATTCGCTGTACGGCGTATCATCGCAAGCGCGGGATTGCGACATCCTGCGAAGTGCCCGCGTTGCTGGAATCGATTTTGCGGAAGTAAAAAGGCCCCGGCGCTGGGTCGGCGCGCAGGGCCTTCAGGCATGTACGAGCTACCAGCATGTCCAGTTATGATCGTGCGCTATCATAATGAACAAACGGTGAATGATCGCTATCCGAGGTGCAGGGCGGGCGAGATGGTGGGGCGGTGGGGGACCTGTACCGCTGCAGCAGGGCCACGAGCAGCGACTCGAGCCATGCGCTACGCTGCAGGACCTCGATTTCGGGCCAAGCCTCGAGCCCGCAACTCGCCTTGCTTCTCGGAAATCATAAGGCTTTGTGGGGCGGTTAAGCAGCGCGATATGGCCGCGGCGATACGAAGTTTTCATCTTTACCCTGTTCAGACGGTCAGGCTGCCTTCGCCGCCGGCTTGGCTGCCTTGACACGGGTTATACTGCGGCGACCGTCGACGCCGATCGGAACGTCACCGTCAACCGTAGCGCGACGCACAACCCGGTGCTGGTCGCCATAGTCGTTGACCGCATAATGCTGGGTAGCACGGTTGTCCCAGATAGCGACGTCGCTTACTTGCCAGCGCCACCGCACGGTATTTTCCGGGGCAGTGACGTAGGACTGGAACACCTCGTAGAGTTTGGCGGAATCGCTCTTGGAAAGGCCGACGAGGCGCTGCACGAAATTGCCGAGCAGCAGCGACTTCTCCCCGGTTTCGGGATGGACGCGCACGACCGGATGCTCGGTCTCGTAGATCGTCGATGTGAAGACTTCCTCGAAGTGCCTCTTCTCTTCGGCTGTGGCGCGCGGGCGCACGGCTGCGTAGTCGTAGGCATTGCTATGAATAGCCCACAGATTGTCCGCCAATATTTTGAGCGGCGCCGGCAGATTCTCGTACGCGGCGTGCGTGTTGGACCAGATCGTGTCGCCCCCCGCCGCCGGAATGACGACGCCACGTAGGACCGAGAATTTCGGATAGGCATCGACGAAAGTCACATCGGTATGCCACTGGTCTGCCCTGCCACCGCCACGGCCGGAATCGAGATTGAGGATTGAGGCCGTGCCGGCTGCCGGCCCCTGCGTGGGATGAGGTACAAGGTCACCCAGACGCCGCGCGAACAATTCCTGCTCCGCATCGTCGAGATGCTCCTGGCCGCGGAAGAAGATCACCTTGTGTTTTAGAAGAAGCTGGTTGATGGCTGCTATCGCTGCATCCGAAAGGTCTCCGCCAAGGCGAACGCCTCTGATTTCAGCTCCGACACGGCTGGTCAGCGGTACAACGTCGGAGTCAAGAATGGTCCGGTTGACAAGGAGTGGATTGCTCATGGGTTCTCCTGTTTGATCTTGAAAGGATAGCAAGTCACATCCGGCCAGCGGATGTCCGCGCTGCGTTGAAAAGTCTCATCGCTAGTCGACAGAGCTATCGAACAGGATAATTGACGTAAACTATAGAAAGAATGTTCTAATTTAAACTGGCTCGACGAAAGAGCAGTCTCCGTTGCTCCGGTCTCGGTGTTGAGTTCTCTAAGGCTGCGCCACACTTTGGTCCCCACGCCGGCATATGATCTCATTGTGCAGCCCCGTGCTCGCACGCCCCGTAGTGGCGAAACTAATTGCAAGCTGCTGCAACACGCCCCCCTGGCGGCCTGCACCGAAACGACGACAGGGGTGCATCTGATTAGCCGTGAAACCAGGTCTCAAAAACCATCCGGCGTGACGAGCGGACGCACCGCACGTGTGACACCCGCCTTGTGGGGCAGGGTTGCCTTTCTCAATCCCGGCGTTGGTCGACGTCCCAATGAGCAGCAAGCTATTATCGGCCGCCGAATCTGGTGGCTTCGTCGAGAGCCTCAATCAACCAAGCGGCGAAAGCCTCGCTAGAGTCTCGCCCGCCTGTCGCTATGAAGCAGTTGCAGGCAGCGCTGCTTCAGGCGCATGAACTCGCCCGATGCAATGATTTCCGTTGCCCTGGGTCTTTCGAAGGGCACTGTTTCGATTCCCTTCTTCTTCGGCGCGCTGCTTGATGCCGACATACGGTTTCTTGACCTGCCGCCTGAACGGCTGCCGAAGCGGGTCCCCCGCCAGCGACCCCGACAATCCACTGTTCCGCAACTGCTGAAGAGCCGACTGCGCTCGCATCCCGATGCTGCGCAATGGCACTATGCCGACATTCTGGAGACCGCAGCCGCATGAGCCTCGAGACGTTCCGCCGACCGTCGACAAAGGCGTCCTCTCGCCTGCGTCCGCCATTTGCGTCAGTGCTCGATCTGATTGGGGAGACGCCGGTCGTCGAACTGAAGAGCTTCGATACCGGCAGGTGTCGTCTCTTCGTCAAGCTCGAAAGCCAGAATCCCGGCGGATCGATCAAGGATCGCATTGCGTTGTCGATGATCGTTAATGCCGAACAGCGTGGCCAGCTCGCGCGGGGCGGTACAATCATCGAAGCGACCGCTGGCAACACAGGGCTCGGCCTGGCCTTCTGGCGGCACGAAGCGCGTGATCGCGTGTCCAAAAGCTGACAGCGTCAGACAAATGTCAGGTTCATTACAACCAACATCTGGGCACTGTCGAGGTTTTTCGAAGCAATGGGCGCTAACTGCGCGCTGAGCGCGTTGGCATGGTTTTTGACACTGAGTGACTGTGACTGCACTCAATGGGGCAAGACGAGCGATCCGCTCCTCCCTGAACCCGTGTGCCGTCTCTGAGAGGAAACCAGCTCGTGCAGAAACCTTTGGAAATAGCTTTGGACCGCAACGTGGTATTGCAGATGGAGTCCCCGGCTCCTTCGATTAAAGTCGAGAACTGGCTGCGTGGCGAGCCCCTCACCAGCTTTGAGCCCGGCAAAGTGTGCATAGTCGAATTTTGGGCAACTTGGTGCGGCCCATGTGTGGACGGGATGCCCCATCTGATCCAGCTGCAGGAGAAATACAAGGACAACGGCGTTGAGATCGTCGGAGTCGCGGCTTCTGAAGACGCTCCAACGGCCGACGAGGCCCGAAGCACGTTGGACGCTTGGTTGACCGAAAAATTCCCGAATCTGAACTATCGGATCGCATTCGACTCCACAGGCGAAATGGACAAGCTTTGGATGGGGCCCAGCTTTTCTTACGGGGTCCCGACCTCGTTCGTGGTCGACCGAGACGGCCACATCGCCTTTATCGGTCATCCCACGCAACTCGATGAGGTTTTGCCGAAGGTGCTTAACGGCAGCTGGCGCACCAGCGATCAGGCAAAATCCGCCGATACGGAGCGGATTGCGGAAGGCGAAACCATAGCGCGCGAACAAGCGCTGACCAAGCCCATATACGACAAACTTCGGCCGGCAATGGAGGCCGAGGATTGGAAGACGGCGCTCTCGGCGATTGAAGAAGGCATCGCCTTGATACCGGACAAACTCAACTTCCGAGTGAGTCATGTCAATCTGTTGCTTCACAGAATGCGCGACATGCAGGCCGGCTTGCCCGTAATGCGCCAATTCGTTCGCGACGCGATCGACAGAAAGTCCGAGGAATGGATGTATTGGGCGCTATACCAACTCTTCGCGCCGGGCTTTGATTATTCCGGCTTTCCGTCTGCTGAGCGCTTCGCGATGGGCGAAGAGCTGTCCAAACACATCGTGGCACTGCCGCAAGGCGGCGGCTCTAAGTTCCTGTCTTATCCGGTGGTCGCTCAGTACTATCATGAGAGCGGCAACAAAGATCGCGCCATCGAGTTGCTCGAGCAGACACTGAAAGCGCTGGAAGGTCCGGAGCCTGTCTCGGACGACCTGAAACAGCACCTTCTACCCGAGTTGCTGCAGGCTCTGGCCAACTACAAGGGTGAGAAGGTTTGTTACGGCGCTCTCTGTGTGGCTCCGCAAGAGGATTTTCCCAAAAGGTGAAAGGGGGCGGCCAAGGAGGAAACCAAAGAGGGGCGATAGTCGAATGGCTTACTGGCCAATTCGTCCATTTCCCTGACGTGGTTGTACAAATAGGCCGGCCCAGGCGTCCAGCCCAGCCTCGCCGTTATCCGCAAACACGTGACCGAGCAAGGAGAAGACGTGCCTGATCAACTCACCAAAACATACTGCCGCTAAGGGTCTCCCGGACCCGTCAAAGATGGCACTGGAGTAAGGCTGGCAACATGAAGCTCGGCGCTGCCCACCGATCCACCTGCGCCCACAGGCGGGGAAGACGGGGGACGCAGCCGACCGCCTGTCTCTGCGCCAGGCAAGAACCGAGGACAGGACGATGACGGACATGACGCCATCTGCGACGAAGGCCGCGCAGACGAAAGCGGCAGCCGTCAAAAATCCGTCCCTGACCAATATTTGGCGAACCCATAGCGGCTTTGCCGCGCAAGGCCTCTACGATCCGCGCAACGAGCACGATGCTTGCGGCGTCGGCTTCATCGTCAACATGAAGGGCGTGAAGTCGCACCAGATCGTCGAGGACGGCCTCGCCGTGCTCGAAAACCTGACGCATCGCGGCGCCGTCGGCGCGGATCCGCTGATGGGCGACGGCGCCGGCGTGCTGGTGCAGCTGCCTGACCGCTTCTTCCGCGAGGAGATGGCCAAGCAAGGGGTCGAACTGCCCAAGCCCGGCCACTACGCAGTCGGCCATGTGTTCATGCCGCGCGATCCTGAGCTTCAGGCGCATATCGAAGGCATAATCGCCGAGGTGGCGCAGCTCGAAGGCCAGCCGCTGCTCGGCTTTCGCGATGTTCCGGTCGACAATTCATCGCTGTCCAAGGCGCCGGATATCGCGGCCTCTGAACCGGTCCAGCGGCAGGTGTTCCTTGGCCGCGGCGCCGAGATCGAGAGCGACGACGATTACGAGCGGCGGCTCTACATTCTGCGCAAGGTCGTTTCCGGTCGCATCCATGAGGAGACCAAGGGCGTCGACAATGGCTTCTACGTCGTGTCGATGTCGTCGCGAACCATCGTCTACAAGGGCATGTTCCTGGCCTATCAGGTCGGCGCCTATTACAAGGACTTGACAGATCCGCGCTTCGAGACGGCGCTGATCCTGGTCCACCAGCGTTTCTCGACCAACACCTTCCCGTCGTGGAAGCTGGCGCATCCCTATCGTATGGTCGCCCACAATGGCGAGATCAACACGCTGCGCGGCAACGTCAACTGGATGGCGGCGCGGCAGGCATCGGTCGATTCCGAACTGTTCGGCAACGATATCTCGAAGCTGTGGCCGATCTCCTATGAAGGACAGTCGGACACCGCCTGCTTCGACAACGCGCTCGAATTCCTGACGCAAGGCGGCTACTCGCTCGCCCACGCCATGATGATGCTGATCCCGGAAGCCTGGGCCGGCAACAAGCTGATGGGTCAGGACCGCAAGGCCTTCTACGAGTATCACGCAGCCCTGATGGAGCCGTGGGACGGGCCGGCGGCGGTTGCCTTCACCGACGGCCGCCAGATCGGTGCCACGCTCGACCGCAATGGGCTGCGGCCGGCGCGCTACATCGTCACCGACGACGACCGCGTCATCATGGCCTCGGAAGCCGGCGTGCTGCCGGTGCCGGAGGAAAGGATCGTCAAGAAGTGGCGGCTGCAGCCCGGCCGCATGCTGCTGATCGACCTGGACAAGGGCCGCATCGTTTCCGACGAGGAGATCAAGTCGGAGATCGCGACCAGGCACCCCTACAAGAGCTGGCTCGCCAACACCCAGCTCATCCTCGAGGATCTGAACCCGGTCGAGCCGCGCGCCCTGCGCAGGGATGTCTCACTGCTCGACCGCCAGCAGGCGTTTGGCTACACCCAGGAGGACACCAAGCTGTTGATGTCGCCGATGGCGACCACCGGCCAGGAAGCGGTCGGCTCGATGGGCACCGACACGCCGATTTCGGCAATGTCGGACAGATCGAAGCTGCTCTACACCTATTTCAAGCAGAACTTTGCCCAGGTCACCAACCCGCCGATCGACCCGATCCGCGAGGAGCTGGTGATGAGCCTGGTGTCCTTCATCGGGCCGAGGCCCAACATCTTCGACCTCGTCGGCAATTCGCGCCGCAAGCGGCTCGAAGTGCGCCAGCCGATCCTGACCAATGGCGATCTCGAAAAGATACGCTCCATCGGCCACACCGAGGACCGCTTCGACACCAAGACGATCGACATCACCTACGCGTCGAACGAAGGCGCGGCCGGCATGCAGGGTGCCATCGACCGGCTATGCGAGCGCGCCGAGGCGGCGGTCGCCGGCGGCTATAACATCATCATCCTGTCCGACCGTCAGCTCGGGCCGGACCGTATCGCCATTCCGGCGCTGCTGGCGACGGCGGCCGTTCACCATCATCTGATCCGCAAGGGGTTGCGCACGTCGGTGGGGCTCGTCGTCGAGTCCGGTGAGCCGCGCGAGGTGCATCATTTCTGCTGTCTTGCCGGCTATGGAGCCGAGGCGATCAACCCCTATCTCGCCTTCGACACGCTGCTCGACATGCACAAGCGTGGCGAGCTGCCGGCGGAGGTCGACGCCTATGAAGTCGTTACCCGCTACATCAAGTCGATCGGCAAGGGCATCCTCAAGGTGATGTCCAAGATGGGCATCTCGACCTATCAGTCCTATTGCGGCGCGCAGATCTTCGACGCGATCGGGTTGAAGTCGGACTTCGTGCAGAAGTATTTCACCGGCACCGCGACCCTGATCGAAGGCGTCGGGCTGGACGAGATCGCCGCCGAGACGGTCAGCCGCCATACCGACGGCTTCGGCAACGACCCGGTGCTGCGCAACAGCCTCGAGGTCGGCGGCGAATACATGTTCCGCATGCGCGGCGAAGCGCATATCTGGTCGCCCGATGCGGTCGCCACCTTGCAGCACGCCGTGCGCCAGGGCTCATGGGAGACGTTCAAGGACTATTCCGCTCAGATCGACAGCGAGACGGCGCAGGCGCAGAGCATTCGCGGCCTGTTCAAGATCAGGCTCGCCGAAGAAACCGGCCGCAAGAAGGTCACGCTCGACGAGGTCATGCCGGCAGCCGATATCGTCAAGCGGTTCTCGACCGGAGCGATGTCCTTCGGCTCGATCTCCAGGGAAGCGCACACCACGCTGGCGCGCGCCATGAACACCATCGGCGGCAAGTCGAACACCGGCGAGGGCGGCGAAGAGGCCGACCGCTACCTGCCGCTGCCGGGCGGTGGCAAGAACCCGGAACGTTCGGCGATCAAGCAGGTCGCTTCCGGACGGTTCGGCGTGACGGCGGAATATCTGGTCAACTCCGACATGATGCAGATCAAGGTCGCGCAAGGCGCAAAGCCGGGCGAGGGCGGTCAGCTGCCCGGCCACAAGGTCGATGCCACCATCGCCAAGGTCAGGCATTCGACGCCGGGCGTCGGCCTGATCTCGCCGCCGCCGCATCACGACATCTACTCGATCGAGGATCTGGCCCAGCTCATCTACGACCTCAAGAACGTCAATCCGGCGGCGGATGTGTCGGTCAAGCTGGTGTCCGAAGTCGGCGTCGGCACGGTTGCGGCCGGCGTCGCCAAGGCGCGTGCCGACCACATCACCATATCGGGTTATGACGGCGGCACCGGCGCTTCGCCGCTGACCTCGCTCAAGCATGCCGGCAGCCCGTGGGAAATGGGCCTTGCCGAGACGCACCAGACGCTGGTGCTCAACGGCCTCAGGTCGCGCGTCGCGCTGCAGGTCGATGGTGGCCTGCGCACCGGCCGCGACGTCGTCATCGGCGCGTTGCTCGGCGCCGACGAATTCGGCTTCTCGACCGCCCCGCTGATCGCGGCCGGCTGCATCATGATGCGCAAGTGCCATCTCAACACCTGCCCGGTCGGCGTCGCTACGCAGGATCCGGTGTTGCGCAAGCGCTTCAAGGGCACGCCGGAACACGTCATCAACTTCTTCTTCTATGTGGCGGAAGAGGTGCGGGCGCTGCTCGCCGAGATGGGCTACACCCATCTCGACCAGATCATCGGCGACACCGATCTCTTGGAAAAGCGGGCGCTGATCCAGCATTGGAAGGCGCGCGGGCTCGATTTCAGCAAGATGTTCTTCAAGCCCGATGCCCCGCACGAGGCGGTGCATTGGACCGAACGGCAAAAGCACCCAATCGACGATGTGCTCGACCGTAAGCTGATCGAACTCGCCAAGCCGGCACTGGACGCCAGGCAGCCGGTCAGCATCGAGCTGCCGATCCGCAATGTCGACCGTTCGACGGGTGCCATGCTGTCGGGCGAGGTGGCAAAGCGCTTCAAGCACAAGGGCCTGCGCGAGGACACGATCTCGGTGAAGC
>NZ_RZPG01000051.1:2950-19317 GCF_004022765.1 Mesorhizobium sp. M6A.T.Cr.TU.014.01.1.1 | reverse complement strand
CGTACGCTAGGCTCAGAGCATTTCGCATGAGGGTGCAGAGATGTAGCAGGACGCGTAGATATAACCGGTCGTGCGCTCTAGGCGATCCTCCATGCCGAGCTTGGCCATAGCCTTCAGGATTGCCCGCCGTTCCGTTGGTGTGGAGAAGCGGCGCTGGCGTTGTCTGAACCGGTCTACGAGCTTGGTTTCCAACGCGAAACCCCGAAGAGCCGCGGCAATAGCGTCATAACTGAAGGGATGCATTGCAAAGACGACGACCCACGGGCGTGACGTCGCCGAGGCGTCATACACGCGTGCAAAGGTTCGCTCCGTGGCATAACCCACACAGCCTGTGCTGATGATGATGTCCGCATCCGCGAGGGCGCAACGTTCATTGACGGTCAAGTCACGGTTTTCCAAATCAGCCGTAATGCCAGCCTCCAGCAGGCCCAGATTCTGTGCATATCTAACAGCCCGGAACGATGGATCCACGCCGACGAACTGGATGTCGTCACGGAGGCCGCGATCGCGAAAGAAAGCGCGGTGCTCGATCACCTGTCGGCGCGAGAGCGATCCGCTGGGTTCCAGATAGGCAGCATACAGATCGTCGAGGTCGAGATCGGTGCGCAGCAAAGCAGCGTTGATGCCATAGGAGCAACCGACATCGATGATCTTCAACCTAGACTTGTTTCGAACGCGTCGATAATCGGCGAATATCCTTTCGAAGACTGGCTCGGCCCGATCCGGAATCATATAGTCCAAGGCCAAATGCGCGCGAAAATAGGCATGCGGCCACTTGCGATTATAGGCTGCCGTGAAATCGTGCTTCGTCCCCTGAATGCTGCCGTGCACTGTACTTGCTGGCGCCATTTGTCCACCTTATTGCCCCGTGCCCTTGGGTCGCAGTCGACGATCAAGATAGTTCTGTCTGAAGCTGACAGGGCGGCGAGCGTATTTTTGGGAGGTGCGGATTTACCGATATCCCCCTTCCACAGAATGCGACCTGACACGGACCTGACATGTTGCTTTCCTTCCTTCGTTCCATCGATCGCGATGCGACCCACGACATGAATATCGGTTGGCAGCCTCTGCCGCCTCTTGACGAAGGAGCTCAAAAGTCGTGCCAAGTGCGCAGAAAGAGCCACAGAAAGAATTTTTCGCTTATTGATCAATATCTTACCAGAGTGCGGCAGGACACCAACCCGAACACTACCGTGTCTCGTACTCGACAACCCCGATAGTAGATACCGATTGCCCGGCGGGAACTCAGATGGATTTACGACCGCCGCGATCTTGCCGAGCCCGCGCTCAACCACTGGCAGGGCAAAACCCGACCGGGTTGAAGAACGATCGAGGGAGACTTTCTCTTTCTAACGGCTGCTGCGCAGCTCGCCTAGTTTCCGTCCACAACCGCACATCTTCGTTGACAGGCACTTACGCTGTCGAGAAGCGATCGTAGGGCATGGACGGGGAAGAGCGCGCCGGTTTGTGGCGAAAACGACGCCACGGGCGCCGTGGCGCGCACGCCGCGAGACCGGCGTTGGACCGGCGCCACGCATTCCAAACGGCTGACCGGCGTCAGCTTGGTTTTCAGGCGGGTGAAGAGGACGAGGTTGGGGGATCGCGAGGCAGGCGCCTGTACCGCTGCTATGATACGACCTGCGGATGCCCGATTGGCTGGCGGCCGACATTGGGGACGTCGACATCCTGGCCGGTCGCGATGATCGAGCGGCGGATGGCGCGCGTGCGGGTGAAGAGACCGAACAGCTTGTCGCCTTCGCCCCAGCGGATCGCCCGCTGCAGGGAGGCGAAATCTTCCGAAAAGCGCGCCAGCATTTCTAGGATCGCGTCGCGGCTGTGCAGGCACACGTCGCGCCACATTGTGGGGTCGGAAGCCGCGAGGCGAGTGAAATCGCGGAAGCCGGAGGCCGAATATTCGATGACATTGCTCTTTGTGACCGTCTCCAGGCCGTCCGCCGTGCCGACAATGTTGTAGGCAATGATGTGCGGCAGGTGCGAGACGATCGCCAGCGTCATGTCGTGGTGCTGCGGGTCCATCGTTCGATGTTAGAGCCGCAACGGCGCCAGAATTCGGAGAGCTTCTCCAGCGGCGGGGGCGGGGGCTTCCAGCGGCGTGAAGATGCACCAGCGGTTCTCGAACAGTTCGGCAAAACCCGCATCAGGGCCTGACTTCTCTGTGCCGGCCAGCGGATGGCCGGGGATGAAGTGTACGCCCTCCGGCATGAAGCGCTGCATCTGAGCGATCACGGAGGCCTTGGTGGAGCCGACATCGGTCAGGATAGCGCCCTTTTTGAGCGCCGGTGCGATCTCCTCAGCCACGGCGCCGGAAGCACCGACGGACTCTGAGACGATGACGAGGTCGGCCCCGCGCACCGCCTCATTCGCGCCAGTCGTGTAGCCGTCGCCAAGCTTCAGTTCCTTGGCGCGCTTCAGGGTCTCCGCGCTACGAGTTGCAATGGCGATATGGCCGGCCAGCCGCTCGCGGCAGATGACGCGCGCCAACGAAGAGCCGATCAGACCGATGCCGGCCAAAGCGATCTTTTCAAATAGGGGTTTCGACATAATTCGGAATTCGGTGAATTCGGTGACTACGCCGCCGCGATTGGGTTCTTCGGTTCCGCCGGTATCCGCAGCGCAATGGAGAAACCGTAGCCACCGCGCGCCATGAGATAATCGTCGACCGCTTGCGGACGGGCATTTTGATCTCGTCCAGGCCGACGATCCCGAAAAAACGCCCGTCCCTCTCCTGCTCTCGATTGCACCACTATTCGGCGATCCTCACCTCTTACATCTCGCCGCCAGCGCCGCTGCGGGGGAGGTGAGGGATGGCTGATTTTTCCTGTTCGCCCAGGGTCGGAAACGGCGCGATCGACCAATCAATCAACTCGACGGCGCGCTGAAGTATAGCCTCGGTCCGAGCTCGGCGGGGTGAAACAGCGATGATATATCCCAAAGAGTCTCGGTAATCGCCTTTCCTGACGATCGGCGTCTTGGGTTTAACGTACAATGTAATGTCGACAATACCTGGTACAGCAGCCGCCCGTCTCTCATCTCCGATCCACTCGAGGATGCCATCGCGATCAGGAAGTAGGATTCGCCAGGCCGCAATGTACGAGTGCCTTCTGTGCAAATTCCATTCCTCGCCGATGACAAGCTTGATGTGCTCGGTGATGAGATCGATACCATAAGCCGCCTGAATCGAGTGAGGGCCGCCGGAAAGACGCGGATTGACTTCAATGACGACCGGCCCACGCTTGGTCCACCGGAATTCAATGTTCGTCGGCCCCCAGCCTAGGTCGAGAGCTCGCAAACAGCTCAGCGAAACATCAACGATACGCCTATGCTCGTCATCAGTCAGCGGCGCCGGAAAAATACCCCCATAAAAGACGAAATGCGGCGGGGGGCCGAAGTCAGCAGTGCCAATCCCAACAACCTTATCTCCCATTAGCTGAGCGCAATAATAGGGGCCTTGTGCAAATTCTTCGACCAGTATCTCCGGCGATGAACGCCACATGTTCTCCCCGCCCAACAGATAGGCGATATGCTCGGTTAATTCGTCGACATTGCGACACAATCGGACACCGCTGCTGCCGCGGCCTACGACTGGCTTAAGAACCACCGGCAGGCCAATCTCCGCGGCAGCGCTTTCCACGCCCGCCGCATCCGTTGCCAAGCGATAAGCAGGTATTGGGACGCCGGCCTCCGCGAGGAGCTGACATTGAGTGAATTTGTCGCAGCATCGTTCGACGGATGTGGGGTTCGGTCCGGGTAGGTCGAAGTGCCGGCAGAGCTTGCCAACTGTCGCATAGACCGCCTCGTCAGCGCTCGTAATGCCAGCAATGTCATAGGTCGCACGTAGCCGAGAACATTCGCGGATTAGCGCATCGAGATTGTTTGTATCGACACGGACTACCTCAATGCCTTCCGCCGCAAGGTAGTCGTGCTGAGTTGGATCGGCAGACAAGGTAATTGGATGAAGCCCAAGACGCTGGGCTGCTTTCACGTATAGCAGACCGTTGCTCCTTGTGCCTTCAACCACGATGAGTGCTCTTCTTGCCATTGGGTGCTGACTCCGATGTTGTGCTATGCGGTGGTGCGAGGCGTAAATCGGCGCTAGCTCTTTCAGCCGTGCCTGATCTCAGGCTCAAGTAACATCGTCAGCGATTTCCGATCGCTAAGGTTCTGTAAATTTATTTGCAGGATCTGTTATGCGACTGAATTGGCGGGTTCCTCGGTGGTGGTGCGGTATTGCAGGGAATGCGAGCCTGAGCTCGGCCCCCGCTGCACGATTCCGGCGTGTCGATCGGCGCTCCCGGTCGGCAGCAACCTGTGATACGTTTCGCAGAGTCATCGATTTGCCGACCAAGATGGCGCGGAATCCAGGAAATGGAGAATCGCGCTCCCGGCGGGCAGGGCATCGGTGAAGGCGCGCCCAGTCGGATGACCTCTCGCGTCAGAGCGACCGTGACGACCGCTATTGTAGTAACGAAGAGGACGCCTGTTCCAGCGCTGCGAATCTAGAGCGCGCCCTTGGCGGCAAACACGAGACGATCCCGATCGCGGCTGCCATCGCATGGTGCAGAACAATGCCGATCCGCCGGAGTGCCTTGCCGCTCGGTCGATCCGAAGGACGCGCTCCATCGCTCGATGCCGGTGAGCGAACAAGGGCGTCAACATGCCTGGCGCGAATGAGGCGGTGCGCGGGGCCGACCTCGTCATCGTCTCAGAGTCCGTCGGTGCTTCCGGCGCCGTGGCTGAGGAGATCGCACCGGCGCTCAAAAAGGGCGCTATCCTGACCGATGTCGGCTCCACCAAGGCCTCCGTGATCGCTCAGATGCAGCGCTTCATGCCGGAGGGCGTACACTTCATCCCCGGCCATCCGCTGGCCGGCACAGAGAAGTCAGGCCCTGATGCGGGTTTTGCCGAACTGTTCGAGAACCGCTGGTGCATCTTCCCGCCGTTTGAAGGCCCCGACCCCGCCGCTGGAGAAGCTCTCCGAATTCTGGCGCCGTTGCGGCTCTAACATCGAACGATGGACCCGCAGCACCACGACATGACGCTGGCGATCGTCTCGCACCTGCCGCACATCATTGCCTACAACATTGTCGGCACGGCGGACGGCCTGGAGACGGTCACAAAGAGCAATGTCATCGAATATTCGGCCTCCGGCTTCCGCGATTTCACTCGCCTCGCGGCTTCCGACCCCACAATGTGGCGCGACGTGTGCCTGCACAACCGCGACGCGATCCTAGAAATGCTGGCGCGCTTTTCGGAAGATTTCGCCTCCCTGCAGCGGGCGATCCGCTGGGGCGAAGGCGACAAGCTGTTCGGTCTCTTCACCCGCACGCGCGCCATCCGCCGCTCGATCATCGCGACCGGCCAGGATGTCGACGTCCCCAATGTCGGCCGCCAGCCAATCGGGCATCCGCAGGTCGTATCATAGCAGCGGTACAGGCGCCTGCCTCGCGATCCCCCAACCTCGTCCTCTTCTCCCGCCTGAAAACCAAGCTGACGCCGGTCAGCCGTTTGGAATGCGTGGCGCCGGTCCAACGCCGGTCTCGCGGCGTGCGCGCCACGGCGCCCGTGGCGTCGTTTTCGCCACAAACCGGCGCGCTCTTCCCCGTCCATGCCCTACGATCGCTTCTCGACAGCGTAAGTGCCTGTCAACGAAGATGTGCGGTTGTGGACGGAAACTAGGCGAGCTGCGCAGCAGCCGTTAGAAAGAGAAAGTCTCCCTCGATCGTTCTTCAACCCGGTCGGGTTTTGCCCTGCCAGTGGTTGAGCGCGGGCTCGGCAAGATCGCGGCGGTCGTAAATCCATCTGAGTTCCCGCCGGGCAATCGGTATCTACTATCGGGGTTGTCGAGTACGAGACACGGTAGTGTTCGGGTTGGTGTCCTGCCGCACTCTGGTAAGATATTGATCAATAAGCGAAAAATTCTTTCTGTGGCTCTTTCTGCGCACTTGGCACGACTTTTGAGCTCCTTCGTCAAGAGGCGGCAGAGGCTGCCAACCGATATTCATGTCGTGGGTCGCATCGCGATCGATGGAACGAAGGAAGGAAAGCAACATGTCAGGTCCGTGTCAGGTCGCATTCTGTGGAAGGGGGATATCGGTAAATCCGCACCTCCCAAAAATACGCTCGCCGCCCTGTCAGCTTCAGACAGAACTATCTTGATCGTCGACTGCGACCCAAGGGCACGGGGCAATAAGGTGGACAAATGGCGCCAGCAAGTACAGTGCACGGCAGCATTCAGGGGACGAAGCACGATTTCACGGCAGCCTATAATCGCAAGTGGCCGCATGCCTATTTTCGCGCGCATTTGGCCTTGGACTATATGATTCCGGATCGGGCCGAGCCAGTCTTCGAAAGGATATTCGCCGATTATCGACGCGTTCGAAACAAGTCTAGGTTGAAGATCATCGATGTCGGTTGCTCCTATGGCATCAACGCTGCTTTGCTGCGCACCGATCTCGACCTCGACGATCTGTATGCTGCCTATCTGGAACCCAGCGGATCGCTCTCGCGCCGACAGGTGATCGAGCACCGCGCTTTCTTTCGCGATCGCGGCCTCCGTGACGACATCCAGTTCGTCGGCGTGGATCCATCGTTCCGGGCTGTTAGATATGCACAGAATCTGGGCCTGCTGGAGGCTGGCATTACGGCTGATTTGGAAAACCGTGACTTGACCGTCAATGAACGTTGCGCCCTCGCGGATGCGGACATCATCATCAGCACAGGCTGTGTGGGTTATGCCACGGAGCGAACCTTTGCACGCGTGTATGACGCCTCGGCGACGTCACGCCCGTGGGTCGTCGTCTTTGCAATGCATCCCTTCAGTTATGACGCTATTGCCGCGGCTCTTCGGGGTTTCGCGTTGGAAACCAAGCTCGTAGACCGGTTCAGACAACGCCAGCGCCGCTTCTCCACACCAACGGAACGGCGGGCAATCCTGAAGGCTATGGCCAAGCTCGGCATGGAGGATCGCCTAGAGCGCACGACCGGTTATATCTACGCGTCCTGCTACATCTCTGCACCCTCATGCGAAATGCTCTGAGCCTAGCGTACGAAGACTGGGGTTTACCACCTCGCGGAGTATCCGCGCGGCCTTGCCGTGGCGAGAGAGGAACGATGGCAAAACCGCGTCTGGAGACCCTGAAGTCCGTTAACATCGAGTTTTTTGACAGCTTATGGGCCAATGAGGATCTTGAGCAATTGGTCACCCCCCGCTTCGGAGTCATCACTAGCTTCGAGAGCTTGCTCAAGGATTTGCGCATAATCGTCGCCGCAGATCTGGGCCAAGTCGCGCCGGACGCCGTAGAGCAAGCATCAGACTCTGGCCATGACTAAGTGGAGGCCAATCAAGACTATCGCGGCCGCACTCGAGGGCGGCAACCGGTCTGCGGTCGAGATTGCCAGGGAATGTATCGCTGCGGCCGAACGGACCAATCCCTCGCTGCGCAGCTTCATTACGGTGGCCGCCGACCATGCTCTCGCCCAGGCGGGGAAGGCCGATGCACGCCGAAGGGCAGGCAGCGTCCTAGGCCCGCTTGACGGGATTCCTTATGCCGCGAAGGACATGTTCGAAACGCGCGGCATTCGGACCACCGGCGGCAGCAGGGTGCTAGAGAACAATGTCCCAGACAGGTCGGCGGCGGCTATTTGCATGCTCGACGCAGCGGGAGCGACCCTGATCGGCAAGACCAATCTCCACGAATTCGCCTATGGCGCGACCGGCGAGAACCGCTGGGCTGGAACGGTCGTCAACCCACATGACGAGACAAGGCTCGCCGGCGGCTCGAGCAGCGGCTCCGCGGCAGCTGTCGCGGCGGGCATCGTGCCGTTCGCACTTGGCACGGATACGGGCGGCTCGGTTCGTGTTCCGGCCGCGCTCTGTGGCATCGCCGGGTACAAGCCGAGCTACGGCCTGATCAGTCTCGACGGCGTCATCCCCTATTGTTGGTCACTGGACCATGCGGGCGTACTCGCGACATCCGTCGAGGATCTGGAGCTTGTCGTCAGGCAAATCGCGAAGCTCCCGCCGGCGACGTCACCCGGCGCGGCGCTGAGGGTTGCCTTGATCGAGGGCTGTGAGGAAAATTGCGAGGCGTCGGTGCGCGACGCGTTCCTCGCGACCAAGGCGCAAATGCGACGGTCCGGAGCCACTTTCGGCGCGATCGAGCTCCCAGACCAGTCCGAGGCCCGTACAGTCTCGCTGACAATTCAGCTCGCCGAGGCTCTTACGTATCACGGCCCCAATCTCGCCAGCGCCAGGCGTCGATTCGGTGCCGACATCCGTGGCGGCATGGTGCTAGGCAAGTTCCTGTCTGCAGAAAACTACATCCAGTGTAAGCGCGTGCTAGGTACTTACAGGCGAGCATTTGCGCAGACCATGCAGACGTTCGACGTCCTGCTGACACCGACCTGTCCGATTACAGCGCCGCAGGTCGGGACCGTCAACGTGGACATTGCCGGGCAGACTATTCCGCTTGGCAATGCGCTGACTATGTTCACTTCCTTCTTTAACCTGGTAGGCGCGCCCACGATAGTGCTGCCGGTAACCTCGCCGAGCGGCGGCCTCCCTGTCTCTGTGCAGATTGTTGGCGCGCCCGGCTCCGATGCCAAGCTGTTCGAACTCGCCCTCATGCTCGAGAATGTATGCAAATGAATCCAGATCCTGACCGCGGCATGCGCGCCGTTAGCATCGCCCGCACTTCCTGCGCGGCCGACGACTTGCAATGCACAGCCCAGAACCAGCCAGCCGAATCAGCTGCGCGATAGGATGAAACGTCGACCTTGCAGCTGTGATGGTCTCTCGCGGATGCTTGGAGCGAGGGACAGCCGCCTTCCAAGCAAGACGGCCGCGAGACGGTAGAAAGGACGATGGCGGCAGTCAGGGAGGCCACGAGACCCCGCTGTGCGAAGGCGATAAAGGACTACTCGCCACGGTCGAACGGTTCATGCCACCCGGTTCGCAAGCCCACCCCTCCGGAATATTTCAACATGTCGGCCGGAATCAGGATCGTCAGCCGCCTTGGTGCCCAAATCCCGCATCGAACCTATCAACAGTTCGGTATGCCGCAAAGACCGAATCCGCCCGCAGCGATTGACATTCCGTCAGACAACAGCCCGTCCAGAACCGAACCTAGGTCGCTATGGACTTATTCATGTAGCTCGCCCAGAGTTGATCGATGTGCACAGGAATCAACTTGCGAGACCCTCAACAGGTGCCGGATGCCTTTTGGCAGGTGATAGCGTCGTGACTCCCCCTCTGGGAACGAGTTCTCGCTTTTCACAATCGTCGAGGCGCTGCGACCGGCATACTGCGGCATCGCGGTTTCTATGAGCTGCGCTGTTACCCGGGCGTATCGCCAGACATGCCGGCTGAGCGCGTCGACGGCCTTGGGTTGGCGGTTCGTGAGGGCCTGGGGCCAGCTTCGCGAACGCGCTGACGGCGCCGGTGAGCACACTTTTGCTGTGCGGTGCGCGACGGCTAGGATGAAAAGAACATCCGCTCGCGCGCACCTCGCCGTCACCTATGAGGCGGCTGGCGACGGCTTTTAGCTGACGCGTTGGCTGTGGGCGCGCGTGACATCGAAGCCTATGCGATCCTCACCGGCTGCCGTGTTCCGGTGACGGCCCACGTCGGGCTGGCGGTCAGCGCCTTGGGCGACTACCGCGTCCAGGGCAGGGGCGAGGACGGCGATCGCATCCGGCGTGACTCGTTGACGGTCCCCGAGGCAGGCGCCTTCGCGGTAATCATGGAGGAGGTGCCTGAGCAGCTCGCCCGCCGGATCACGGAAGTGGTCGCGACCAACCATCGGCACCGGCGCCTCGCCGGCCTGCGACGGCAGATCCTGGTCATCGATGACATGCTGGCCTGTTCGGCGACTTCCGGCTCAAATTCGTCAAGCGCTACGCCGAACTGGGAGAGGCCGCTTTCGCCGCGATCGCAGCCTATGGCGCAGGAGTGAGGAGCGCCGCTCTTTAGCGGCCGAGCATGTGTTCGGTGACATGCTCAAGGACGTTAGGAACGATCGCATGACTGATCGGTCGCACCGCCGAGGAACTGCGCAGGACCGTGGCTGTCTGGCGTCAAGACGGCCTCAAGGTCGCGGTCGTGCCGACCATATGCGCACTGCATAAGGGCCGCCATCTCAGCTTGGTGCGCGCGCATTGGAGCGTGCCGACCGAGTGATCGTGACGCCTTTCTTTAAGACAAAGCAGTTCAACAGCCAAGCCGATCTCGCCGCCAATCCGCGAACGGAGCATGAAGACGCCGCCAAGCTCGCCCGCTCGGCGCTTATGTTCTCTGCCCGCCAGATGCTCTGAGATGAAATCCGGTAGGCTTTGCCACGACGATCTCGGTCAGCGGCGCCAGCGACGGCCTCTCCGGCGCCGATCTCGCCTTCTTCGGCAAGAATGATTCCAGCAGCTGCATGTGGTGCGCCGGCTCGCCGCGATCTCGACATCTGATCGAGGTCGCCGCCTGTCGGTGAGGCATGACAGCCTAGCGTTGTCCTCCCGCAATATGAGCTTGTCGGCCATCGAGCGCTTGGCGGCATCGAAGCTTGCCGAAATCCTCTTCGATGCCGCCGAGGGGCTGTCAGCGGGAGCGCCAACCGAGCTCGTGCTTGCCGAGGCGAAGGAAGCGATGATCGCTTCCGGTTAAGAACGTGTCGATTATCTTGAGCTGCGGGCTGACAATGATCTCTCGCCACTCGACGCACCGGACAGACCGGCGCGTCTAATGGTGTGGCCGCATGGCTGGGCGCCGTCCGTCTCATCGAGATGACGCGCTGCTCAAGCTCGGTGCCGGCCCGATCCCGATCGGCGAAGGTGTAGAGCTGCTCGATATCCCAGGGGATGGCCGGTTCGCTCTTCGACCCACGTTCTCAAACCACGACTGCAGCGAGCGGTGCTCGAGCGCGAGCGGACCGGAGGGCAAGGTATCCGCCGGCCCGATGGTAAGGACACAGGGTTCATTATTGCTTACCGCAACGACCACTGCGATCAGGTCCGCCTTGGCTGTGTCGGCCTTGGCTCCGGGCCTCTCATTCCTGATCCTTTTCATGCGATCGTCCATCGGTCGCTAAGTGCTAAGCAGTGCCGAGAAGTAGCTGA
Organism: Mesorhizobium sp. M6A.T.Cr.TU.014.01.1.1; assembly: GCF_004022765.1. Lineage (NCBI taxonomy): Bacteria > Pseudomonadati > Pseudomonadota > Alphaproteobacteria > Hyphomicrobiales > Phyllobacteriaceae > Mesorhizobium > Mesorhizobium sp. M6A.T.Cr.TU.014.01.1.1. Next base: position 8,193 of record NZ_RZPG01000051.1, on the reverse strand, counting down.
ATCAATTGCATTTTGTTCTCACCAATAACGGTCAGCGGGTCAACTCGCGTGCGTTGCAAATTGGTTCTTCGCACCTGCACAAAAATGTGCCATATGCGTCGCCTGCGGTGACTAACGCAAGGGAAAGAGGCGTCATGAGGGCAACAAGACAAGCCAAGGCTTTCACCCGCCGGAGATTGCGGCGCGCAAGGGAAAGTGCCGCTTGTCTGCCTGACGGCCTACACAACCCGTTCGCCCGGCTGTTCGCCACGCATTGCGACGTCGTGCTGGCCGGCGACAGCGTCGGCATGGTTCTGCACGGCCTCTCTTCATTCGTTAGCGCATCTACTACTTTGCACGCGCATGCGACAATGTTTTCGCACGGCTTCTCGCAGCAACAGCATGGTTGCTCTCGGGCTTATGTTGGCGAATTCGACCGGAGCGAGCGTCGAAACCGCACAATCATCCAACTGTGGCGTTGCGGATACCCAAGGCCAGCCAGATGAGCGGCCCCCGGCTATGCCCGCCGCAGGGCCCCATTACACAATTTTGGCCGGCTTTTCCTTGGCGGCTTTGGACGGATCGGGCCCCCGGAGAACTGCATGACGCGATATGCGCGCCTTTAACGCTGCACCAGAGGGTCGTCAAAGGCGTTTGGCACCATAGTGCTGGTGGTTCGGGAGCACGTCGACGAACGGCTCATGCAGCCGGCGAGCCGTTTTCGGACGAGTGCGCAGGCGCGACTTTCGTTCTCAGTCTTGCTTCACTGATGATATGGACTGAGCGCCGCGATATCCTAAACGCCGGGAGATGGTCGCCGCCGCGTTCATGACAAGAGGTGCCAGCTGTTGTTCACTTTGCGGACTAAAATGAAAAACCGGCATCGTAACGGCAATTGCGGCCGCAACTCTCCCCCTCCGGTCGTGGATGATGGCCGCGATGGCGGCGATCTCAGGAATGAACTCTCCAATGTTCAGCGCATATCCTCGCTCGCGAGTGCAGTGCAATTCGCGTTTAAGTGCGCGCACCTCGGTGATCGTTCGGTCCGTGTAGCGTTCTAGGCCGAGCGTCAAAACCTCTTCCAGGGCTGAGTCAGGCATCTGCGACAGCATGGCTTTTCCAGTCGCCGTGCAGTGCGCTGGGTTGCGGCGCCCCGGCGCCGCGATGTGCTTGATCGACCCGGGGCCAAGTACATGCTCGACGTTGATAGCCTCCGTCTTGTTCCAAAGACTAAGCGAGGCCGTTTCTCTCGTGCTCTCGGCAAGTTCCTCGAGATAGGGTCGCGCCACACGGACCACATCGAGTTCAGCAAGAAGTCTGCTCGCCAACGCGATAACCTCAACTCCGAGCACAAACCGTCCAGTCTCTTCATCGCGCTCGACGAACCCATTGTGCTCCAGCGTCGCCATTGTCCTCGAAACGGCGCTGACATGCTTTCCCAGCCGGCGCGCGATTTCATTCACACCGATCGGCTTTTCGCTCGCGCCCACGACCCTCATCAGATCTAATGCGCGTTGTACGGTCCTAACCTCACCGCCCGCTCGATCGCGGTCGCTCGGCGAAATCACAGAACGCATCGATCATCCCATCAGTTTATTTTGACAAGCGTTTGTACACTTGTCACGCTATGCAACACAATTGCATTATTTGCAACACCTTTGACATTGTGCTTTGGAGGTGAACCGCTTGGCCCAAGAGGCCGTCTACCGGGGAAACATTGTCAAGTGTCACGTCCGCTTGTGTGCCGCCCTTCCAGTAATGCTCACTGTGGCCGTAGCGTATCGCGCCTCCACTCCGCGATTCCAAGTCGGCGAGAAAGTGAGGATCGGTTGGGATGCGCGGGATGGACGACTTCTTTCTGATGCGGCGAAACGCTCGAGCCAAGATGTAGTCGAAAATCACGAAGCAGGGTCGGCTTCGTTGCGCGTGACGTCAGCCGCAGATCGCATGCTGATATTGTCTTCATAAGGGAGAGAGCTCATGAGGTATCACATCAACTCCAGTCGGCCGACGCGACGTCAGGCGTTAATGGGAATCGGTGTCGGCGGAGCGGCGCTTGCGCTTGGCGCTCCAAGCATCTTGCGGCGCAAGAATCGTCACTTGTCGTAGTCTCCGGCGGCGGATCGTATGAGGAGGCGATCCGCCAAGCAGTTATTGATCCCTTCCAGAGCGAGTCCGGCATCAAGGTGACTTATGTGTCTCCGGCCGACGAGGCGAAGCTCAAGGTGCAGGTCGACAGCACCACCGTGCAATGGGATGTGGTGGAGCTATCCAGCTTTCCATTTCGACCGGATGCATCGAATTACCTCGAAGAAATCGACTACGTCAGGTCGCGATGGCCTCGGCATTCAATGGCACAATGGAATACCTCAAGGCCCAGGGGGCGCCCCTTGATTACCAATGGAACGAAGGGGAGCTTAGCGCGGCTTACTGGGTCGTTCCGAAGGGCGCCAAAAACAGGGCTGCGGCCATGCGGTTTGCAGCCTACCAGTCCTCCGCCGAGGCGCAAGCTCGTCTTTTATGGTCCGCTAAATCGCGCCGCGTTCAACCACATCGAGCCTAAAATCGCCTCCCAACTGCCCACCGCGCCCGAGAACATCGACAAACAATTCTTCCGCGACCTGGCATATTGGGAGGCCCAATCGCCATCTGGCAAAACTAACCTCGAAGTGCTGGTTGAGCGCTGGATCCAATGGGTCGCCAGTTAAGTGACGCCTTGTACCATACAGTTGTAGCCAATGAGAGCGGCCACCGCGTGGCCGCTTCACACCTAGGTTTGCATAGCCGGAGTGACTGTAGCGATCCGTTACTTCTGCGGGCACGACTATCACCAGCCCCCCACTGCTGCGCCGACCAGAAGACATCTTCCAGACATTATGACCGTGATCTGCGGGTGACTCGCTTAGTCTTTGCACTGTAAGCAAACGGGAATTGCTCGGGAGTGCCGAGCCGTGCCCTCGCAAAGAAAGGACAGGCCACCAGGTCGTCGATCTCGGCCACCATTGCGATGTCGTTGCATCCTCGCTGATCCCGGAGCGCGGGCGAGCGCGTAAAGACAAACTGGCACGCTACGATCAGCCTGGCACCCCTGCTGCGGGCCGGCGTGGGGGCGTCAGCCGGGCATTCTTATGGACGTTCATCCGGTTCCCCCCTATTGGAAGCCCAATACGGATTGCCGAAGTGCGGTAAACCCGCGGGTAAGAGCACGATCAACCGTCGTCTCGAGGCAGGCTTTTTGGTCTATCACACCGTACCGGTCCGACTCTACGGCGAGCCTGCGCTTGATTCTGCCGTAGCACGGTAGGTGCGTCCGGCGGGGTATGCGCAGGTTGTCGCGTTTGAACTTCTCTACGAAGACTTCGGACATGCCATTCAACTCCAGATTATTCACGGGCGTGAAGCAGGGACGATGTTGCGCGGCTGCGAAGCGGGCGTTGCTTTGGCGTTGTCTGGCACGTGTTCGATAGGGCTTGCACTGAGCCATTTCGACCAAAACTGATGTCATAGATATCCTAGCCGCCGATGTTCGCGGTCGAAGGCTTCTAGGACGAACGCCATCCTCAGCAGATTTCCAGCGCGCGTTGCACGTCCTAACCCGCCCGGTCCGGTCACTCGGGTAATCTCATCGATGACCCCTCAGCTTTACGTTGACAGGCGTTCATACGCCTGTCAACATTTGTGCAATGCAGTTGCATTATTTGCAACGTGTGGAGGGATGATGTCCAGAGGTGAACCGCTGCGGCTAGAGCGGCTTTGCAAGCAGTACGGTAGCGTACAAGCCGTCCACGATATGTCGGTTCAGATCGAGGCTGGGGAGTTCGTCTCATTTCTTGGGCCAAGCGGGTCCGGCAAAACGACTACCTTGATGATGGTCGCGGGGTTCGAGACTCCAACCGCTGGCCAGATCTTTATCGGTGCTCGGCCAGTAACCGGGCTACCGGTGCATAGGCGCAACATCGGGGTCGTGTTCCAGAACTACGCGTTATTTCCGCATCTCTCAGTTTTCGAAAACGTCGCGTTTGCGCTGAAGATGCGCGGAGTATCCGGCTCCGAGCTACGAGCCGGAGTGACGGAAGCGCTCACTCTTGTTCAGCTCAGTGGCTACGAGGGGCGCATGCCTCACGAGCTGTCCGGCGGCCAGCAACAGCGAGTTGCCTTGGCGCGCGCACTTGTGTTTCGCCCAGGCGTCGTCCTCATGGACGAACCGCTCAGTGCGCTTGACAAGCAGCTCCGAGAGCACATGCAGCTCGAACTGAAGCACCTGCAGAAGTCTCTCGAAACAACCGTGGTCTTTGTCACCCACGACCAGATTGAAGCGCTCACAATGTCCGATCGGATCGTGGTGATGAATGAGGGGAACGTTGAGCAGATCGGAACGCCGGAAGAGGTATATGAGAATCCACGGACCCGCTTTGTCGCGAGCTTTATCGGCGAATCCAACTTCCTTGACGCTCATCTGGCCGGAGAATCAGATCATGAACCGGTCGTCGAAGTGGCTGGCCTGCAGGTACATGCGACGTGGCAGGGATTAGAGCGCCAGACGGGGCCAGTGACCCTCATGATCCGGCCCGAGAAGATTATTCCTCTGACTGCCGGTTCGCGCGCTGACAACGAATTCGAAGGTGTGGTCCAAGAGGCCGTCTACCGGGGAAGCATTGTCAAGTGTCAGGTCCGCTTGTGTGCCGCCCTTCCAGTAATGCTCACTGTGGCCGTAGCGTATCGCGCCTCCACTCCGCGATTCCAAGTCGGCGAGAAAGTGAGGATCGGTTGGGATGCGCGGGATGGACGACTTCTTTCTGATGCGGCGAAACGCCCGAGCCAAGATGTAGTCGAAAATCACGAAGCAGGGTCGGCTTCGTTGCGCGTGACGTCAGCCGCAGATCGCATGCTGATATTGTCTTCATAAGGGAGAGAGCTCATGAGGTATCACATCAACTCCAGTCGGCCGACGCGACGTCAGGCGTTAATGGGAATCGGTGTCGGCGGAGCGGCGCTTGCGCTTGGCGCTCCAAGCATCTTGCGGGCGCAAGAATCGTCACTTGTCGTAGTCTCCGGCGGCGGATCGTATGAGGAGGCGATCCGCCAAGCAGTTATTGATCCCTTCCAGAGCGAGACCGGCATCAAGGTGACTTATGTGTCTCCGGCCGACGAGGCGAAGCTCAAGGTGCAGGTCGACAGCACCACCGTGCAATGGGATGTGGTGGAGCTATCCAGCTTTCCATTTCGACCGGATGCATCGAATTACCTCGAAGAAATCGACTACG
>NZ_RZPG01000051.1:0-2850 GCF_004022765.1 Mesorhizobium sp. M6A.T.Cr.TU.014.01.1.1 | reverse complement strand
TCTCCGGCCGACGAGGCGAAGCTCAAGGTGCAGGTCGACAGCACCACCGTGCAATGGGATGTGGTGGAGCTATCCAGCTTTCCATTTCGACCGGATGCATCGAATTACCTCGAAGAAATCGACTACGGGGCCTTCGACAAGGAAACGCTGGACAACCTTGTGCCTGAAGCAAAGGTGAAATACGGCGTTGGTTCATACGTCTACAGCACCGTGATGGCGTTCTCAACGGCCGAATACCCGGCCGACAAGCCTCGCCCGCGCTCATGGGCTGAGTTTTGGGACGTAAGCAAATTTCCGGGGCCGCGCTCGCTTAGGGCAGTAATTGCGGCGGGTGGAGATCCTACCACAATTGAATTCGCGTTGCTGGCAGCCGGGGTTCCGAAGGACAAGCTGTATCCAATCGACTTCGACAAGGCGTTCGCGTTCCTCGATCGCATCAAGCCGCACATTACGAAATTCTGGACTGTCGGAGCCGAACCGGGTCAGCTCCTCTCGGATCGTCAGGTCGCGATGGCCTCGGCATTCAATGGCCGAATGGAATCCCTCAAGACCCAGGGTGCAGCGGTTGATTACCAATGGAACGAAGGGGAGCTTAGCCCGGCTTACTGGGTCGTTCCGAAGGGCGCCAAAAACAGGGCTGCGGCCATGCGGTTTGCAGCCTACCAGTCCTCCGCCGAGGCGCAAGCTCGTCTCAACAATCTCATTTTTTATGGTCCGCTAAATCGCGCCGCGTTCAACCACATCGAGCCTAAAATCGCCTCCCAACTGCCCACCGCGCCCGAGAACATCGACAAACAATTCTTCCGTGACCTAGCATATTGGGAGGCCCAATCGCCATCTGGCAAAACTAACCTCGAAGTGCTGATCGAGGGCTGGACCAAATGGGTCGCCGGCTGATGGCCACGCTGGACCGCTCCGTGACAGCGGCCACAATGTGGCTGGTTCACAATCGCGAAGCCTCACTCCTGCTTACTCCGGCGGCGCTTCTGCTCGGGGTCTTCTTCTTCGTCCCGCTCGCCGGCCTCCTTTCTATTAGCCTGCTCGATCCCGCACCGACTTTCGCGCATTACCAAGAGTTCTTGGGTAACACAACAAACTGGATCATCCTCGCCCGGACCTTTGAGCTCGCAGCCAAAGTCACGCTTATCTGCCTTCTGCTCGGATATCCACTCGCCTTTTGGATCGTCTCAGCCCGCACCCGGGTGGCCGCGGCGCTATTACTTGCGGTCGTGTTGCCGTTCTTCACGAGCTACCTCGTGCGCACATATGCATGGATGGTGCTCCTCGGTCGCTTTGGCCTAGTAAACCAGCTGTTGATGGCGCTGGGCCTTACCGAACGGCCTGTCGAGCTCATCTACAACGAGTTCAGCGTGCTCATAGCGATGGTGTACATCCTCATGCCGTATACCGTGCTCGTGCTCATCAGCGTCATGAGAGGGATTCCGTCTAGTCTTACGCGTGCCGCCGCCTCACTCGGTGCCCCCGCAGCCCAGAATTTTTGGCGTGTGTTCTTCCCTTTGAGCGCACCGGGCGTGATCGCGGCTGGGCTGCTCGTATTTGTGTTTGCGATTGGGTTCTACATCACCCCCGCGCTAATGGGCGGCGCGAACACAATCATACTTCCGATGCAGATCGACACCTATACGAATGTGACACTCAATTGGCCGCTTGCGGCCACTGCCGCCACTGTGCTGCTCGCGATCACGTTGTTGCTCTATTCATTTTCCAACCATTTCGTCGGGATCGAAAGCTTGCTCGGCGCGCCGCGCGGTGCTGGCCCATCGGCAGGCTCTACCATACGTCGCCCAATTAGCGCTTACGTGCGGCTGGTTGACTTCGTTACAGCCCTGGTGCGCGCCGTCGGTCGTAGGCTTGGCTTTCCTGCGAGCCTTGCCAGAGATTGGGAGCGTGCGGACGTTGGTGGAAAGCTGCTACGCGGAGTAAGCCTGATCGTCACTGCTTTCCTCGTCAGTCCTATCCTGATCATCTTTCCGATCTCATTCAGCTCCTCGCGCTTCCTCGAATTCCCGCCTCCGGGCCTGTCGCTGCAATGGTATGAAGCGTATTTTACAAGCGACGCGTGGGTCTCCGCGACCATACAGAGTTTCGGGGTGGGGACCGCTACCGCGTTTGTGAGTCTTGCCGTCGGTTCAGCGGCTGCGATGGCACTAGTGCGCGGAAGTCCGCGAATGCGTCGTGTCGGATACCAGCTATTGCTCGCACCAATCATCGTGCCGGTGATCATAAGTTCGGTGGCGCTGTACTTCCTTTTTGCGCGACTGCAACTCATCAATACGTCTCTCGCACTGGTAATAGCGCACAGTATCGGGGCCATTCCCCTGGTGGTGCTGATCATGGCCGCTAGCTTGCAGGCTCAAAACATACGCCTTGAGCATGCCGCCGCGAGCTTGGGGGCCTCACGGATTGTTACAATCTGGCGAATCGTACTCCCACTCATCCGTCACGCATTCATCGTTGCTGGGTTCATTGCCTTCCTGCATTCATTCGATGAGGTGGTATTGTCACTTTACATGAGCGGGCCAGACACCATGACCCTGCCTGTAAAGATGTGGTCGGGAATTCGGGAAGAAATCACGCCCACGATAGCTGCGGTGTCAAGTCTACTGATCGCGTTCACAGTCGTTATGTACGCCGGCCTGGAAGCAGTCCGCCAAACGGCTGAACGCCGAACCAAAATTAGTCGACAATGAAGGAGTTCCCGACGGTGAATGAGCCTGCGGACAACGGGATGATTTTTTCAGTTGAGGAATATCGGGCACGGCTGCAGCGCACGCAGAAGGAGATGTCTAAGCATGATCTTCCCGTGTTATTGCTGCATCAGCCAGAAAA
>NZ_RZPG01000005.1:0-24293 GCF_004022765.1 Mesorhizobium sp. M6A.T.Cr.TU.014.01.1.1 | reverse complement strand
AACAGCTTCACCGCCGCCGAAGCCGAAATGCCGAACCGTTTGGCGGCAGACCGGCGGCTTTCACCACTCAAAACCGCCGCCACCACCCGCTCGCGAAGATCATTGGAAAGGGGTCGAGTCATCAGATGCTGGCCTCCACTCCAGCCAGCATCTTGAATCACAAAACCCACAAATCTGGAATCCCCTTCGATTCCATCAAGCCGTGAACCGCTCTAGCTGACGCCGCTGTGTCACGCGCTTTCCTGCTGCAAGTGTTCCGATTCCAATCGCCCGATCGTTTAAGCAAAGCACGATGTTGATCTGCGCACGCCAGCACTTGCGTCGCATCGGTCCGCTGGGGGTTGCGAACTCTCGAAGCCGGTCGCCAAATTGCGTGAGCGGTATGAAGCCAAGGCTTCTTTCTCGTCTTGATGTCAGGGCATTGGGACTTGCAAAAGCCGCACTTTGAGGCCAGCCTATGCGCATGATGGCACGCCGGTCGGCAAAGCAATTGCTTGTCATGCTGCTCGCGGTCTTCCTGACCGCCGGGTTCAGCCTTGCCGGCGCTCAGGCGAGCGTCATGTCGGCGCAGATGATGACGACGACGTCGGACAAAGCCATGGTCATGCACTCCGACGCGGACACGGCCATGTCGTCCGACATGGCTGGCGACTGCAAGGCGTGCCCCAAAGGAGCCGGCGACAAAGGCGATCCTATGCATTGCCCGCCGACCTGCATCGCACCGGTGCTCGCGGTGCTGCCGCAAGGCATCGCCATGAGGACAGTTGCGCGGATGCAGGAGCCGTTGGCGCTACCGACCCCGCTTCTTCACGGGCGAAGTTCCCTGCCCGACCCATACCCTCCAAGACAAGCGATCTGATCTGACGCCGTTTCAGCCGTCCTGCGGCTGATTGTCGGCGCTCGATCGCCCACTGCGCTCATTGTGGCGTAGCGGGCGCGGACAGCAGGTCAATCGATGTCGGACGGTCGCCGTCGATCGAGATCGCAAAGGGCATAAGGGTGCATTCCGATTCCAGTTATTTGATTTCACGCCGCAGGTTTCTCGTTGCGGCGGCGGGGGTTGCCGCGTCCGCATCGATGCGTCCCAGGTGGGTATCCGCCATGGAGGAGCGCCGGATCAGGGTTGCGGCGAGCCAGGCCCGGCTCACCGGCCTCGATGGCCCGCAAACCCCGGTATGGGCCTATGACCGGACAGTTCCCGGCCCAGCGCTACGCCTGCGGCAAAGAGAGCCGGCCCGTATCGTCGTCGACAACGGGCTCGACGAGGACACTACGGTTCATTGGCATGGCATACGATTGCCAAATGCGATGGACGGCGTGCCAGGCCTGACCCAGAAGCCGATCAAGCCGGGCGAGAGCTTCGTCTATGAGTTCACGCCGCCCGATGCCGGCACCTTCTGGTATCATCCTCATGCCGACAGCCTGGTGCAACTTGGCCGCGGCCTTGCCGGCGCACTGATCGTCGAGGAGGCCGAGCCGGTCGCCGTCGACCGCGATCTCTTGTGGCTGCTGCAGGATTGGCGACTTGCCAAGGATGGGCAGATCGCTGCCGGCTTCGGCAACATGATGGATGCGGCGATGTCCGGCCGCGTCGGCAACGTCGTCACCATCAACGGCACGGTGCCGGCCGACCAATTGGTGAAAGCGGGCGAACGGATCAGGCTGCGGCTGGCCAATGCGTCGCTCGCCCGCATCATGGCCTTGCGCTTCGAAGGTCATCGCCCGGTTGTCGTCGCGATCGATGGCCAGCCCTGCGACCCGCACGAACCGGATAGCGGGCGCCTTGTGCTCGCGCCGGCCATGCGCATCGATGTGATGCTCGACATGCAGGGCGATCCGGGCAAGCGCTACGCCGTGATCGACGATTTTTATGATGGCCTCGCCTACACACTGACCACGCTCGCCTATGACGAGGCGCCGCCGCTGCGCGCGCATCCTCTCGACGCGCCTGTCGGCCTGCCGCGCAATCCGCTGCCGGCCCCCGATCTCGCCGGGGCCGAGCGCCAGGAGATCGTGCTGCAAGGCGGCATGATGGGTGGTGGCAAGCTCGCCGGCGTCGGCGGCATGATGGGCATGGGGATGCCCGGTATGAATGGTGAGGCCGCCTGGGCGATCAACGGCACGTCGATGACCGGCGACGGCCACGCCGGCATGGCGCCGCAATTCACGCTGAGACGCGGCACGACCTGTCATCTCACCATGCGCAACGAAACCGCTTGGTGGCATCCGATGCACATCCATGGCTTCAGCATGTCGGTGCTGTCGCGCAATGGTTCGTCGGTGCCGCATCGGCAATGGCAAGACACGGTGCTGCTTGCCCCAAAAGATACGATCGAATGCGCCTTCGTCGCCGACAATCCCGGCGACTGGATGCTGCACTGCCATGTCGCCGACCACCAGATGGCCGGCCTGATGACCGTCTTCCGCGTAACCTGAATCCATTCGTTCAACGAAGGAGAACTGCAATGAAACTGACCTACCGCCTCGCCGCCCTTGCCGCGCTGATCGCAACGCCGCTGCCCGCGGTCGCCGCCACGATCGAAGCGGTGATGTACAAGAACCCGCAATGCAGTTGCTGCGAGTCCTATGCCGCCTATCTCGAGCAGAACGGCTTCAAGGTGGACATCAAGCCGGTCAACAATCTGTCGCAGATCAGCAGCGATGCCGGCGTCCCCGCCGACCTCGAAGGCTGCCACACGCTGATGGTTGACGGCTATGTCATCGACGGCCTAGTGCCGATCGACATCGTCAGGAAGCTTTTGACGGAACGCCCCGCCATATCAGGCATCACCCTGGCCGGCATGCCGACCGGCGCGCCCGGCATGGGCGGCGAGAAGTCAGGGACCTGGACGATCTACGCCTTCACCAAGGACGGCAAGGCGCCGACCGTCTACGCGACGCGGTGAAAACAGTCGTGACCATGAGCAAACTGGCCATGGCCCTGGTTGGCATGCTGCTGGTGTTTTCGCGGTCGGCATCGGCTTCCGAACCGCCGCAGAATTTTGCCGTTCACGAAACCCCGGTGCCGGTGCCAGAAATCAGCTTCGAGGACGGCGATGGTCGACCCCGAAGCCTTGCCGATTTTTCCGGCAAAATCGTGCTGCTCAACGTCTGGGCGACATGGTGCGCGCCCTGCCGGAAGGAGATGCCGACGCTCGACCGGCTGCAGGCCGAGCTCGGCGGGCCGGATTTCGAGGTCGTCGCGCTGTCGATGGACCGCGCCGGCCCGGACATCGTGAAAAAGTTCTTCGCCGAGATCGGCATCGAGCACCTCGCCCTCAATATCGATACCTCAGGCAAGGCCATGTTCGCCATTGGCACCGTCGGCCTTCCAGCGACTTTGCTGATCGATCGCAACGGCAAGGAAGTCGGCCGGCTGATCGGCCCGGCGGAATGGGACGCGCCCGACATGGTCGACTTCATCCGCAGCCGCATCGCTGCCAGGTGAGAAAGGAACAGATATGTCCGAGCCAAAGGCTCGCTGCGTCGCGCCGGCTTTGAACGAATGGAGGCGTTTGCTGCTACGCGTAATTGCCATCGCGGCGCTGATCGCAGGCTTTGCGTATCCGGCGCAAGCTCACTCGCTCGGCGAAGTCGATGCCATGCTTCAGAGCGACGAGAAATATTTCCAGACGCTCGACAGACCGGCGCCCGATTTCACACTGCGTACCGACGACGGGCGTGTCCTGCGGCTGGTCGATTTGCGCGGCAAGGTCGTCATCCTCCACTTCATCTACACATCGTGCCCCGATGTGTGCCCCCTGCATGCCGAGAAGATCGCCGAGATCCAGAAAATGGTGAACGGCACGCCGATGAAAGGCCAGGTCACCTTTGTGACCATCACCACCGACCCTGTGAGGGACACGCCGGACGTGCTGCGCAATTACGGACCGGCGCACGGGCTCGACCCGGTCAATTGGCTGTTCCTGACCACGACCGCGGGTCAGCCTGAGGATGCGACCCGGAAGCTCGCGGAAGCCTTCGGCCACAAGTTCGCCTTGACCGATGGCGGTTACCAGATGCACGGCACTGTCACGCATGTGATCGACAAACAAGGCCATTGGCGCGCGAATTTCCACGGCCTGAGTTTCGCGGCGGTCAATCTCGTCACCTTCGTCAACGCGCTGACCAACAATGTCGAGCGCCCGCACCATGAGAAGGAAACGGGGTGGTGGGCTAAAATCAAGGGCATGTTCTGAGGCACCATTCGTCTTGACCGAAATTTACGACGAACTAATTCCCATCGGAATCGCCGATGCTCACCGGCGAGGGCGGGCTTCCACCGACCGTAGAGGCGACCGCAATGATGAATGGTCCAATGGGCATGTGGATGATGGGCGGCATGGGGCTCACATGGGTCCTGGTGCTTGTCGCCCTTGTGCTCGTGATTGCAGCGCTCCTCAAATACCTGCGAAGCTGACGGGGCTGACGATCGCGACCCAAAGAGCGACAGGACCGCGATAGGAGAAAGGATCGCGGACAGGTGAAATTCCCAGTCCGCAAGCACGGTTTTGCCGACGAGCAGATCGTGGACGCGCCGAACCTGTGGGACGGCTGCGGCGGGGCATCCAAATTGCCATACCGGGTTGACCTTCTAGCTACAGGAAGGTTTACTTTCCCACTGACCAAGGAGATTTTCATCATGAACATTGGTATCGCATCCGAAAAATCCGGCCTGCCGTCCAAGACGATACGCTACTATGAGGACATCGGGCTTTTGCGCCCGGCCCGGACGGAGAATGGCTATCGTGACTATTCGGCAGACGACATCCACCGCTTGCGATTTCTGCAGCGCTCGCGCAGCCTGGGTTTTTCGGTCGACGAGTGCCGCCAGTTGCTGTCGCTCTATCAAGACAGGGACCGCGACAGCGCCGACGTGAAGGCCATTGCCAAAGCCAAGCTCGTGGAGATCGACAGGAAGATCGCCGAACTGGTGGGATTGCGCGGCCTGCTGCATCATCTGGTTGAGCATTGCCATGGCGACGAGCGGCCGGACTGCCCGATCATCGACGAACTGGCGGGAGAAGGCCTGGTTCAGTGAAATGGACCGCCGCCACCGTGATGCTGTCGCTTGCCTGCGCCTCCGCGGTGGTGGCCGCGGCTGGACCTGACCCAATCATTGCGACGCGCCAGTCCTCGATGAAGGAGATGGCCGCCGCCGCGAAAACGATCGCCGCGATGTTCGACGGCAAGCTGGCCTATGACGCCGCGGCGTTCAAGGCGGCGGCCGAGACCATCCGCGCCCGCACCGGCCCTACGCTTATCACGGAATTTCCGAGCGCGACATTGGGCGCGCCTTCGGGCGCCAAGTTGGAAATCGATCAAGCCCGTTCGGAATTCGAGGCTCTGGCCCGTCACATCGGGACGCTGGCCACCACGCTTGCCGCCAAGGCCGAGCGGGCGCCCGCCAGCATCACCGACGACATGAGGATGGGTACCGGCCCGGCGATGGGCGGCGGCAGCCTGCTTGGCAAGCGGCCGGCAGCGGCGCAAGCCGATCCTGCCAAGGCTCCTGCTGAGCACCTGTTGCATCTTATCCTGCAGGATTGCTCAAGCTGTCATTCGAAGTTCCGGCAGAAGGTCCTGTGAAGGCCCGACCGAGCACGTTTTGATCAGTCGACGTTCCAGCTAATGTCCCGGCCCGGCGCTTAATTCGCTGCGGCGCCAGGCGGCCGGCGAGATTCCCACCGAGCGCTTGAACTCGCGCCCGAAATGATAGACGTCGCAGAAGCCGCAGGCTTCGGCGATCTCGGCCAGCTTCTGGTCGCTCTGCACCAGCAGCGATTGCGCCTGCATCAGCCGCTCGCGCATCAGCCACTGATGCGGGCTTGTCCGCAGATGTTTTTGGAACAGCCGCCGGATCTGCGAGGGACCGAGCCCGGTAACGGCGAACAGGTCGGGTGCCGTCCAGGCGAAGCCGGGTTCACCGCGCATGGCGTCCAGGGCAGCGGCTAGCGGCTTCGGCAAATCATCAGGACCGGAGCCGGCGAGCGCCCGGTCGACCAAAAGCACGAATTCGGCGACCAGTTGGTTGAGCCTGAAATCAAGGCTGGCGTCGCGCCGCCGCAACGCGGCAAACAGCCGCTCGAACCACGCGACTGGACTCATGGCTTCCGGGAACACGGCCCGCAAGGTCCCCTCTCCGAACAGCTTGCGCCGCAGGATCGCCGGGTCCGGGCCGTTGAGCCTGAACCAGAGCAGGCTCCACGGATCGTGCTCGTCGGCGGCATGCACATGCGGCGCCTCGTTGGCCATCCACACCAGTTGGCCCGGCCGCACCTCCAGCCGCTGTCCCAGCGTCTCCACGATACCGTGGCCCGACAGGCAATAGAGGATGTCCTGGCCGGGATAGGTCGCGCGTTCTATCCGGTAATCCGGCGCCGCGGCGACCTTGCCGGCGCGCAGCACGCTAAACGCCGTGCGCGTCCATCCGGCCGCCGGCACATAGTGGAAACTCTCGAGAACCGACGTTCTTGCTCGCATGCGCGTTTTATACAAAAACTGCGCGGTGCTGTCCATTTTGTTCCCTGCCAAGCACCGCTAAGGTTGCTTTCAAGAGGCAGGCGAGGTCGGCATTCAGTTGCCTGGACCCGCTCTTCCCAAGGCCCTCGAGGCGCATCGCGCCACTGAGGGCCCGTTCGCGAAGACCAGGGAGGCAAGACGATGCTCGCGATGACCAAGGAAGAAACGGAACACTACATCAGCGACGGGTACATTATCCGCAAGGGGCTGCTGAGCGTGGCCGAGGTGGACGATTTTCGTGACCACGCACGCAGGCAGCTCGAGGCGGAGACCAGGAGCGGAGCCGTCATGGCCAAGGGCGACAAGGAAGGCAAGACCACCCTCCTGAAGATGTGGACCAAGGCCGAGGACGACAAATACGGTCTTCTGGCGCGCGACGAGCGCATGGTCGATCTCGCCCAGGATGCCGTCGGCAAACCCATCTATCTGTACAGCCACAAGATGACGATGAAGCAGCCCAATGAGGGCGGCGCCTGGGAATGGCATCAGGATTTCGGCTATTGGTACAATTACGGCTGCCTCGCGCCGGAGATGATGAGCATCTATGTCGCGCTCGACAAGGCGACCCGCGAAAATGGCTGCCTGCAGGTGCTCAAGGGTTCGCACAAGCTCGGCCGCCTCAACCACATCCGCGAGAACGACCAGACCAATGTCGAGCAGGAGCATCTGGAAGCGGCGCTGAAGCGCTACGAGCATATCTATGTCGAGATGGAGGCCGGCGACGCGCTGATCTTCGACGGCAATCTGCTGCACCGCTCCGACGCCAATCGTTCGGACACCTATCGCTGGGGCTATATCTGCTCCTACAACGCCATCGAGAACGCGCCGTTCAAGAAGGTGCGCGAATACGGAAATTACGACGAATTGCATAAGGTGCCTGCCGGTTCGTTCCGCAAGGCGTCCTGACGTCGACAGCAAGGCACGGGCGATCGCGCCCGCACCAACCATGATTGGAAAGATCGTGGAAAGGCAGGGAGATAGAGCCGCATCCTGATTCTGTTTGGGAATAGGCTCTCATGCATCGACCCGCACACGAGCTCGGTTCGGGTCGAGGATGGAACGGGAAGAGGAGTGGCGGTGCCGGTCGTGACCGGCGGTTCGCCACACACAGGGAGGATGCTGTATGGCCGATGCGGTCAGGACCGGCGCGCGCGCGCCAGCCGCGGACCGATTGACGCTGGCGCGGCTGTCGCGGGCGCGCGAAGCTGGCGTGTTCATCGCGCTGCTCGTGCTATGCCTGTTTTTGTCCTTCGCCACCGACGGGTTCCTGACGTCGCTGAACCTGCTCAATGTCGGTCGCCAGATCTCACTGCTCGGGATCATGGCGGTCGGCATGACATTCGTGCTGATCGCCGGCGAGGTCGACCTGTCGGTCGGCTCGACCTACGCATTCTCCGGCCTCGCCACCGGCATGCTGATCATCGCCGGCTGGGCGCTTCTACCGGCGATCGGCGTCGGCCTGCTCACCGGCGTCGCCATCGGGCTCGTCAACGGCGTGCTTTCCACCTATGGCCGGCTGCCGTCGCTGATTGCGACGCTCGGCATGCTGTCGATCGTGCGCGGTGCTGCCCTCATCCTGACCAACGGCCAGCCGGTGACGGTGAACGCCCGCAACGGCGCCCTGCCCGAGGTCCTGCAGACGTTCGGCTTCATGGGCCAGGGCTATCTATTCAGCATCATCCCGATGCAGCTGGTGTTTTTCGTCATCATCGCAGCACTTGCCTGGGTGGTGCTGTCATTCTCCAATTTCGGATTCCGGGTCTACGCCGTCGGCGGCAGCGCCAAGGCCGCGCGTGTTTCAGGCATTTCCGTCAACTCGGTCAAGATCTGCGCTTTCGTGCTGATGGGCGTGCTAGCGGCCTTCGCCGGCATTTTGAGCCTGGCCTTCCTGCCAAGCGGTCAGGCCGGACGCACCGGTCTCGGCCTTGAGCTCGACGTCATCGCCGCGACGATCGTCGGCGGCGCCTCGCTTTCGGGCGGCGAAGGCACGATCCTCGGCACCATTCTCGGCGTCCTGATCATCGGCGTGATGCGCAACGGACTGGTGCTGATGGGCGTATCGCCTTTCGTCCAGGAACTGATGATCGGTCTGGTCATCATCATAGCGGTCGGCATCGACAAATGGAGCACGCGCCGGCCGAGCTGAAGCAGGAAAACCAAAGCAACAGGCCAGTCAAAAGGCCAACAACAGGGAGGACTATCCATGAAACTCAGACATGTCATTCTCGCAGCCGCGCTCAGCCTGTTGCCGCTGTCCGCCCATGCCGGCGCCAAGCTGGCCGATTTCGCATTGGCCGACCGCATCAAGGCCAAGATCGCCGCCGGCGAGCCGCTCGACATCTACGTCTCCTACCACGACGTCTCCAACGAATTCGCGCCGTTCATGAAGGCCGGGGTCGAGCGCGCCGCCAAGGAGGACAAGGTCGGCGCTCAATTCATCGGCCCCGTCGGCGCCGACGCCAACGGCCAGATCAGCGAGATCGAGACGCTGATGGGCAAGATGGACGGACTTGCTATCTCGTCGGTCTCGACCGATGCGCTGGCGCCACTGATCGACCGGGTCATCGCCGCCGGCATCCCGGTCGTGACCTTCAACACCGACAATCCCGAAAGCAAGCGCCTCGCCTTCGCCGGCCAGGACCTCGTCCAGTCCGGCCGCGAGGCCGGCAAGCTAATGGCCAAGATGCTGGGCGGCAAGGGCAAGGTGATGATCACCACGATCGACGCCGCCGCCCAGTGGTCGCTCGACCGCGAGAAGGGCGCGCGCGAGGCGCTCACCGCCGAGCCCGGCATCGAGGTGGTCTCAACGCTCAACACCGGCACCGATCCGCAGAAGATCTATGCGGCAATCGAGAACGCCATGCTGGCCAACCCAGCGATATCGGGCGTGCTGTCGCTCGAATGCTGCTCGACGCCGGCCGCCGGCACCTGGGTCGAGCGCAACAACGCGGCCGACAAGGTCAAGGTGGTCGGCTTCGACCTGCTCGACCAGACGGTGCAACTCGTCCAGGACGGCAATGTCGAGGCGACGATCGACCAGGCGCCGGAGAAGCAGGGCTTTGCCGCGGTCGACCTGATCGTCCAGTTCCTCAAGGGTCAGCCGATCGAGAATCTCGACACCGGCGTCGGCGTCTACACCAAGGAAAACATCGCCGAGGTCGCCAAGAAGTAACAAGCCAGCGTGACGGGAGTTGCCGGCCTTGGTTGGCAGCTCTTCGTCCAGCCAGCCAATGACAGAGCAACAGAGCCCTGCCCCCATCGTCGAGATCTCCGGCCTGACCAAGCGGTTTCCCGGGGTGCTGGCGCTCGACCGCATTTCCGTCGATTTCCGCCCCTGCGAGGTGCATGCCGTCATCGGCGAGAACGGCGCCGGCAAATCGACCTTGATGAACATCCTTGCCGGCGATCTGCAGCCGGACGGCGGTGAAATCCGCATCGACGGCGAGGAGGCCACCATCGCCTCGCCGCTGGCCAGCCGGGCCGCCGGCATCACCGTGGTCTATCAGGAACTGGCGCTCTGCCCGACGCTGACCATCGCCGACAACATCATGATGTCTGACATGGCGGCGCGCTCCGCCGTGTCGTTGGTGCCGCGCGAGGAGATGCGACGCGAGGCGCGCGCCGCCTTGACCCGCCTCGGCATGGGCAAGCTCGACCCCGACACCAGGGTTAGCCGGCTTTCCGTGGCCGAAATGCAGCTGGTCGAGATTGCCGGCGCCATCCGCCAGCGTGCCCGCCTGCTTGTCCTCGACGAGCCCAATTCGGCGCTTTCCAAGCGCGAGAGCGAGCGGCTGTTCGATATCGTCAGGCAATTGCGCAGCGAGGGCGTCACCGTCATCTACGTCTCGCATCACTTGAAGGAAGTGCTAGACCTTGCCGACCGCATCACCGTGATGCGCGACGGGCGCACCATCGAGACGCTGGACAATAACGGCCTGTCGGAAGACCGGCTGATCCGCGCCATGGTCGGCCGCGATCTCGACACGGCAGCGCAGTGGTCGCTACAGCCGCAGGCGCAGTCGGACGGCGCGCCGATCGTGCTCTCCGTCGAGAAGCTGACGGCACTGGGGCTGGATGAGCTGAGTTTTAGCGCCCGCGCGGGCGAAATCCTCGGCATCGGCGGCCTGCCTGATTCCGGCAAGGACACGCTCGGCGAGGCCTTGTTCGGCCTGTGCAGCCGTGGCGGCCGCATCACAATTGACGGCAAGGAGTTGCGCGCCGCCGACCCGCGCGCCTCGATCCGCAATGGCATGGCATTGGTACCGGCGGACCGGCGCGGCGCGGGCGCGCTTTTGTCGATGAGCGTCGCCAACAATGTCGTCTCGGCCTCGCTGCCGCGCTTTTCGCTCGCCGGCTTCATGCGGCGCGGCGCGGTCGGCCGCGAAGCCCGCGCCCAGGTCGCCCGGCTCGACGCGCGCATTTCACATCTCGGGCAGAAACTGGCGACTTTGTCGGGCGGCAACCAGCAGAAGATCATCCTCGGGCGTAGCCTCGTCACCAATCCACGCGTGCTGGTCCTGCACGAGCCGACGCGCGGCGTCGATGTTGGCGCCAAGGCCGAGATCTATGCCATCCTGCGCGGCATCGCCGGCGAAGGCGTGGCGGTGGTGATGATCTCGTCGGAGATTCCGGAATTGATCATGAACGCCGAACGCGTTCTGGTGCTGCGCAACGGCCGGATCTCGGGTGAACTGACCGGCGCCGGCATCAACGAGGAAGCGATCCTGGCCCGCGCCATGGCGTCCTGAACGAGGGCATTGATGACACCACCCAAAATCACAATCGTCGGCAGTTTCGCGGTCGGTCTGACCATGCGGGCGCCCAAGCTGCCGATTTTCGGCGAGACGATGCTCGGCACCGATTTCGACATGGGGCCGGGCGGCAAGGGTTCGAACCAGGCCGTCGCCACCGCAAGGCTGGGCGCCGCCTCGTCGCTGCTCGCCATCATCGGCACCGACAAGCTGGCCGGCATCGCCACCGATCTCTACGCCGCCGAAGGCGTCGACTCGAGCCTGGTCACGACGCGTGCGGAGCGCGCCACCGGCGTCGGCTTTATCATCCTCAACGATAGGGGCGAGAACTTCATCATCCTCGACATGGGCGCCAACGAGCTGATGGATGCCGAGACCGTCGACTTGGGCGAACGGCGCATCGCCGAGAGCGACGTCGTCATGACGGTGCTCGAAGTGCCGATCGCCGCCGCTGCCCGCGCCATGGAGCTCGGCCGCAAGCATGGCGCCCGCACGATCCTCAATCCCGCACCGGCGCGCCAGCTTCCCGACGCGATCTTCGCCTCCGTCGACTATCTGACGCCGAACGAGAGCGAGCTGCGCATTCTGCTCAGCCTGCCGGCCGACGATCCACGCTCCTCGCGCGAGCTCGCCGGCGAGTTGCGCCGCCGCGGCGTCGGCAACGTGGTGGTGACCTTGGGCCGGAGTGGCGCGCTGATCCTGACCGACGAGCTCGATGTGATGGTGCCGGCAGTGCCGGTCACCGTCGTCGACACGACCGGCGCCGGCGATGCGTTCAATTCGGGGTTTGCGGTGGCGCTGGCCGAAGGCCGCGACATTGTCGACGCGGTCCGCTTCGGCGTCGTCTGTGGCGCGATCGCCTGCACCGAACTCGGCGTCATTCCCGGCCTGCCCACGCGAGCCAAGGCTGACGCGCTCTACGCCCAGGCCCTCAAGACAACATGGAAGGAAGCGACATGAACCGAAACCGGCTGCTCAATGCCGAACTGGCGCACGCCATCGCCTCGATGGGTCATGGCGACCTGATGATCGTCTGCGATGCAGGCTTTCCGATCCCCTCGACCGCCTGGCGCATCGACCTCGCCATCTCGCCTGACGTGCCGGATCTCGAAACCGTGCTGGCGCCGATCGCAGCCAATTTCATCGCCGAGCGTGTTGGCTATGCCGATACGCTGCCAGTGCACAACGCGCCGCTGCTGGCCAAGCTGAAGCGGCTGTTCCCCGACGCCGATTTCGAGACCACCAAGCACGAGACCATCCTCGGCGAGATGGCGGCAAAGGCGAAGGTTGTCGTGCGCACCGGCGCCTTCGATCCGTGGGGCAACATCCTGCTTTATTCCGGCGTCGACGTGCCGGCCTGGTTCTCCAAGCCGGGTGTCGTCGCGCCGGACTATTACGCCAAGAAGCTGAAAGGCTGAGATGCCGCGCATCTTCGATTTCGGCGGCCGCGAGGTCGAGCGCAGTGTAACCGTCGCGGATCTGCGCGCGCTCAAGGGGACCGGTCGCCATGTCGCACAGGTGACGGCGGAAACGGCGGATGAGGCGGCAGCTGCCGAGGCCGCCGGCGTCGAGATGGTCGTCTGCCGCGCCGCCAACGTTTTGCGCGTGCGCGAAGGGTCGCGGCGCGTTTTCGTGACAGCGGCCCTCGGCTTCGCCGACGCCGTCACCGGCGACGAGATCCTGCGCACGGCGTTTAGCGCCATCACCACCGGCGCCGATGCGGTGATCACCGGGCGCGGATATGACAGCGTCCGGCTGCTCGCCGATGAACAGATTCCGGTCATGGGGCATCTCGGCTTCGTGCCGCGCAAATCCACCTGGGTTGGCGGCATCAGGGCGGTCGGCAAGACCTCCACTGAAGCGCTGGAATTGTGGGACCGCTTCCGGCGGCTGGAGGATGCCGGCGCCTTCGCCGTCGAATGCGAAATCATCCCGGCCCAAGTGATGGCAGAGATCAACCGCCGCACCTCGCTTGTCACCGTGTCGCTTGGCTCGGGCGCCGAAGCGGACGTCATCTTCCTGTTCACCTCGGACATTTGCAGTGAGAGCACCCGCCTGCCACGCCACGCGCGTGCCTGGGGCAATCTGGCTGCCCTGCAGAAAGCCGTTAGGGATGCGCGGGTCGAGGCGCTGTCGGGCTTCCGCAAGGAAGTTGCCGGCGGTGGCTATCCCAGCGACGCTGAAGTCGCCGGCATTACCGAAGCGGAGTTCGAGGAATTTCGCGCGCGTCTCGAAGCAACGCGAAATTAGAGTCCAAAAGCTCGCCATCGGCGAAGCAGCCGATCTCCCCCTTGCGAGCAGGGCAATCGCATTTGGATTCTTGCGAAGATGGACCCCACCCTAACCCTCCCCACAAGGGGGAGGGAACGCTGCCGCTGCCCTTTACTTTCCCTTTGCCGCCGAAAGGCAGGCAATTTGCCGAGGTCAGCGCCAACTGAAGTCTCCCTCCCCCTTGTGGGGAGGGGTTAGGGGTGGGGGTACATCGTAGAGCGAAAGCCTCGGCTTTCCACCTGCGATGACCCTGCCCTTGCGAGGGAGATCGGATGTCGCTTCCGCTTTCGCCAAACCGTGAAGCGATTGCCCGTTGTTGCCTTCCAGTAAAACTTGATAATTTCCGTCATGATATATATCAAGGCGAATGGTTCATGGCACTACAGGGAAACGGGAAGTGGCCTTCGCCCCGCGCATGGAAAGTCGCATTCAGGGTTTTTCCGTCATTGGCGGCCTGAAAGGGCATGTCTGGGACGGCGCCGTCGCCGACCTCTGGGACGTTGCGTGCGGGGAGCAAGCGGGAGGCTATTATGTCTCTCCCGACCCCCGGCTCTTTGTGGCGCTGGATGTGGACGGCGACGGCGCCTTCTTCGTTGAGGGCTCGAAAGGCGAATTGCGCCGTCATGACCGGGCATTTTCCATGGCCTACATACCGGCGGGGGTGCCGATCAGGGGTAGAGTCGAGGGCCTGCACCGCATCAAGCACCTCGATCTGCACTTCGACGAGGCAGCGCTGACGCGCCGTTTCGGCGGCAGCCTGGACCGCGACGCCTTGCATGTGGCGCGGTTTCAGTTTCGCGACGACCGGATCGCCATGCTTGCCGGCCTGATCGCGGCCGAATGCGACAGCGGCCAGCCGATGCACGATCTCTACGGCGAGGGCCTGCTGAATGCATTGTTCGCCGGGCTTTTCGAAATCGGCCAACCGGACGGACAGCGGCGCCGCACGCCGCTGTCTCGTCGAAAGCTGCGCCTAGTCACCGACTACATCGACGCCCATTGCCTGGGCAAGATCCGTCTTGCCGATCTGGCCGCGCTGACGGGCCTGTCGGAAACTGCCACTAGCCACGCATTCAAGGCGGCTACGGGTATACCGCCGCACCGTTGGCAGATGCAGGCACGGGTTCGAAAAATTCAGACAATGATGGCGCATGAATCCGCCTCACTCGGCGATATCGCGGAAGCAACCGGCTTTTTCGATCAGGCGCATCTGACGCGGGTGTTCAAATCCGTCGTCGGATTGACGCCTGGTGCGTGGATGAGGAGCGCCGGCAGGCGCAGCGATGCAACATCAAGTCGCAATGTCCGCCTTTTGGGACAAAAACCGACAAACCCCGCAAATCCATCCAATGACCCCAACATAAGCTGAGGTAAACAGTCAGGTATATGCGTTTCGATAACCCTGGGGTTTGCCTTATGAACAGAATCTGCCGGATGAAGCTGCTGTTGGCGGGCGCCACCCTCGCTTTGATCCCGACCATGACCGCGTTCGCCCAGCAAAACGACGTCCAGCTCGAGCCTGTGGTGGTCGAGGGCGAGGCCGGCGACAGCGCGACCGGACCGGTCGACGGCGTCGTTGCCAAGGAGACAAAGACCGGGTCCAAGACCGCGACCAAACTCACCGAGATCCCGCAATCCGTCTCGGTGATCGGACGGCAGGAAATCGACGATCAGGGAGCGCAGAAGATCGACGAGTCGCTGCGATATACGGCCGGCGTTTTCACGCAGCCCTTCGGTCCCGACAGCGATACCAACTGGATTTTCATCCGTGGCTTCCAGGCGACGGACACCGGCATCTACATGGATGGCCTGCAGCTGTTCAGCTATGGCTTCGGCGGATTCTATATAGATTCCTTCGGGATCGAGCGCATCGAAGTGCTGAAAGGTCCGGCCTCGGTGCTCTATGGCGGCAGCAATCCGGGCGGCATCGTCAACTATGTCAGCAAGCGTCCCGACGGCAGGCAGCGCTATGTCGAAACCGGCGTCAACGACGCCGGTAGGGCCTATCTCGGCTTCGACATCGGCGACGTGTCCGGCGACGGCGTGGTCAGCTATCGCGTCAACGGTCGCGTCGCCGGCGGCGACACCTATAGCGATCTGCAGGACGGCTGGCGCGGCTTCATCTCGCCAAGCATCACCTGGCAGCCCGACGAGCAGACCCGGCTGACGGTGCTCGCGAATTTCAGCCACATCGACGAGAACCACAATGGCGGCAACTTCCTGCCTTATGACGGAACGGTGGTGGATCACATAGTCGGCGGCGTCAACTACGGACGCATCGATCCCGACGCCAACTTCACAGAACCGTCCATCGATCTCTACAAGCGCGAACAGGGCTCGATCGGCTACGAGTTCGAGCACACGTTAGACAATGACTGGACGGTGCGCTCGAACGCTCGCTTCGGCGCAGCGAGCATCGATGAAGTGAGCGTCTATCCAAACGGCTGGTCGACCATCGGAGGGCCTACTGACTTGGCCCGCATAAATTTCGACCATGACACCGACGTCGTAACCTTCCTCATGGACAACCAGATCGAGGGCAAAGTCGAAACCGGCCCGATCGAACATACGATTCTCGTCGGTGTGGACTTCAAATATTACAACATCGACCAGGTGCAGTCGTCTGGCCTCTTCGATCTAAACTATGACAATCCCATAGATGCGTTCGACCCGATCTATGGCTCGCCACTGACGCCTCGCGTCAGCTACCTCAACCAGGACCTGACGCAAAAGCAGCTCGGCCTCTATGCACAGGACCAGCTTCGCTTCGGCGATGGCTGGCTGGTGACGCTGAATGGCCGCTACGATCGCGGCTGGCTCGAAGCTGACAACCGTCCGACCTACTATTCGGAGACCTTCGGCCTTCCCGTCATCGACCAGAGCAGCACCGTTGGCGATTTCTCCGGCCGCGCTGGTCTCGCCTATGAGTTCGACAACGGCATCACTCCTTATGCCAGCATCGCCACCTTCTTTAATCCGATCATCGGAACCGACGCGAATGGCGACCTGTTCAAGCCGGAAGAGGGCGTGCAGTATGAGGTGGGCGTCAAGTATGAACCGACCTTCATCGATGGCCTGTTCACCCTGTCGGTCTTCGACCTCACACGCCAGAACGTGGCCATCGCCAGCGACACCGATCCTTTTGCCCAGGTCCAGGCCGACGAGCTGCGCTCTCGCGGTGTGGAGCTCGAAGGCAAGGTGAACGTCACCGAGGATCTCAGGGTGACTGCGGCGCTGACCGCCTATGATATCGACTTCACCAAGAGCGACGACCCAGACCTGATCGGCAAGACGCCTTTCATCGTGCCCGAAGTCATGGTCTCGGCGTCGGTTGACTACACCTTCCGCGGCGATTGGTATGACGGCATCTCGATCGGCGCCGGTGTACGCCATCTCGGCTCCTCGTGGGCTGACAACGAGAACACGGCGAAGGTGCCGGCCGTCACGCTGGCCGACCTGAAGCTCGGCTACGAGAAGGAGAACTGGGGCGTCGACCTCAACATCACCAATCTCTTCGACAAGAAATATGTGGCAAGCTGCCAGACGACTCTGACCTGTGCCTATGGCGAAGGCCGGTCGTTCAAGCTGAAGGCCCACACGACTTGGTAGTCATGTGCTGTAGCCGATGGCGATAATCCCCTTTCCCAGCAGACGACGGGTGCTCGCGCTTGGCCTGGCGGCCATGCTATCGCCGATCGTCAGCCGGGCTGCGCCGCTGCGCGTAGCCGCGATCGACTGGGGCATGCTGGAAACCTTGATCGCGCTTGGCATCGAGCCGGTCGCGGCGACCGAACTCATCCAGTTCCGCAAGCTGGCGGTGGAACCCGAAGTGCCGCCGTCCGTGACCGATCTCGGACTGCGAGGCACGCCCAATTACGAGCTGCTGCGCATCGTCGCGCCGGATCTCATCGCCGTCTCCAGTTTCTACGAATACCAGCGCCCGATGCTCGAGCGCATCGCGCCAGTCCTTGCGCAAACGGTCTATGAACCTGGCGTGCCGCCCTACCCGCTCGCCGAAGCGGCGACGCTGGCGCTTGGCGAAAAGCTCGGGCGACAGA
The DNA here is from genome assembly GCF_004022765.1 of Mesorhizobium sp. M6A.T.Cr.TU.014.01.1.1. Lineage (NCBI taxonomy): Bacteria > Pseudomonadati > Pseudomonadota > Alphaproteobacteria > Hyphomicrobiales > Phyllobacteriaceae > Mesorhizobium > Mesorhizobium sp. M6A.T.Cr.TU.014.01.1.1. Next base: position 6,691 of record NZ_RZPG01000005.1, on the reverse strand, counting down.
CCGAAGCGAAACGCTACGTCGACGAGACATCAGGCGAAATCGCGCGACGGCGCGCCACGCTGCCGCCCGCCTCCGGGCGGCCGGTCTTCGTCATCAGCCTTGGCGATTCACGCCATTTCCGTGCCTTTGGCCGGGATTCGATGTTCGGCGACGTGCTGCTGCGTCTCGGCATCAAGAATGCCTGGGCCAATGAGACAAGCTACAGCGCCGCTGCTCCGGTCGGGCTGGAGGCGCTGGCGCGCGTTCCCGACGCCTCAATCCTCGTCGTTTCGCCGCTGCCGGCCGATGTCGGCCGCGCGCTTCCCGAAAATGCGCTGTGGAACGCACTGCTGGCGGTCCGGGACGGCCGTGTCGCCCTGCTCGAGCCGATCAATCATTTCGGCTGCCTGCCCTCTGCACGCCGCTTCGCCCGGTTGGCGACGGCCGCCCTTGCTGGGCAGACTCATGGTTGACCGCACCATGACTCAGCGCGCCACGACTGGCCACGCGCTGCCACCGATCGCACTGTGGGGTCTCCTCGCGGCGTTGGCAGCACTCCTGTTCGCATGGCGCATCAGCACGCAGTGGCCGACCGCGCCGGCGGGCGACATCGATCTCGATCGCATCATCCTTTTCTACAGCACGTTGCCGCGTGCGGTGGTGGCGGTGCTGGCCGGCGCCGTTCTCGGCCTGTCCGGCCTTTTGCTGCAGCGTGTGCTGCGCAACCCGCTGGCCGAACCGTCGACGCTCGGCATTTCGTCGGGCGCGCAACTGGCGATGACAGCCGCCTCCGTCTATGCGCCGTTTCTGATGGAGCGGTCGCAAGGCACTATCGCCTTTGCCGGCGGCACTGCTGCGGTGCTGCTGGTGCTGTCGCTGACCTGGCGGCGCGGGCTTGAGCCGGTCTCCGTCGTGCTTGCCGGCATGATGGTGGCGCTCACCGCGAGTGCCATCAGTGCCGCCCTGATCCTCGCCAATGGCGATTATCTTTTCTCGCTGTTCATCTGGGGCGGCGGATCGCTGGTCCAGCAGGATTGGGGGCCGGCCATCGCCCTGTCGACCAGGCTGGCGGTCGGCGCCGGCGCCGCCCTGCTGCTGCTCAGGCCGCTGACGATCCTTGGCCTTGACGACGCGTCGGCACGCAGTCTCGGCATCGCCCGCCACACCAGCCGCTTCCTCGTCATTGCGCTTGCCGTGTGGATGGCGACCACGGTGGTCGCCGAGGTCGGCGTCATCGGCTTCGTCGGCCTTGCAGCACCGGCGCTCGCCACGCTTTCAGGCGCGCGTTCGCTAGGGCAAAAGCTGCTGGCCGCGCCCTTGATCGGCGCCATCCTGCTGTGGCTGACGGATGGGCTGGTGCAGCTGGCGGCAGGCGCCGGCGGCGAACGCATTCCAACCGGCGCGGGCACCGCGCTCCTCGGCGGCCCGGTTTTGCTCTGGCTGTTGCCGAGGCTGCGCCTATTGGAATGGCCGAGCCTGAACACATCAGGCACGTCCCCGCGCAAGGCCGGCCGGTTCATCATTTTGCTGTTGCTTCTGCTGACCCTTGTCGCGGCGGTAGTAGCGCTTATCGTCGGACGAGGACCGGCGGGCTGGTCGGTCGCCGGCGGCGAGATGCTGGCCGATCTCGCCGCCTGGCGCGCGCCGCGGATCGGCGTGGCGGCAGCCGCCGGCGCCATGCTGGCAGTGGCGGGCGTCGTCATCCAGCGGATCACCGGCAATCCATTAGCAAGCCCCGAGGTGCTGGGTGTCGGCACCGGAGCCGGTGCCGGCCTGACCGCGGTCTTGATGGTCAGCGCGACGGCCGGGCTCGGCTGGCAACTCGCCGGATCCGTTTTCGGCTCGCTGGCGGTGCTGATCGCCATGCTGACCATTGCCGCACGGGCGAAATTCGGCTCCGAGCGGTTGCTGCTTGCCGGCATTGCCATGAGCGCGCTGTGCAGCGCCGTGATCACCGCGACGATCGCCATGGGAAATTCGCAATCCTATGTCCTGCTGCGCTGGCTCAGCGGCTCGACCAGCCAGGCGACCGGCGCCGATGCCTGGGTGGCCTTGGCGTGTCTGATGCTGTTGACGCTGCCGCTGTTTCTCGCCGCCCGCTGGCTCGATATCTTGCCGCTCGGCGAGGATACCGCACGCGGGCTCGGCCTGCCGATCGCGGGCGGACGACTGACGCTGATCGTGCTCGCAGCAATCCTCACCGCGCTGGCCGCGATGTTCGTCGGGCCGCTGAGCTTCGTCGGTCTCATCGCGCCGCACCTTGCACGGCTGATCGGCTTTGCCCGCGCCCGCCTTCACCTCGCCGGCGCGGTCCTTGTCGGCGCGCTGCTGATGATCGTGTCGGACTGGCTGTCGCGCATGGTGGCGTTTCCATACGAACTGCCCGTCGGCCTGTTCGCCTCGCTGCTTGGCGGACCTTATCTCGTCCATCTGCTCGCAAAAGGAGTGCCGCGCCATGGTTGAAATGCCGAGGAACCTCAAGGCATCCGCCGAAATCATGCTGTCTTGTCCGCAAGACATCATGAAGCGGCTTTGCGCGCATTTTGCCGACCATGGCGATGTCGCCGTCGACGGCGCCTGCAGCCGCATCGACACGGCCTTCGGTTCAGCCAGCATGGAAGCCTGCCAACGCTGCCTGAAGGTTTTTGCCGAAGGCAAGGACGAGACATCCCTGGCCTATGTGAAGCTCTCCATCGCCGAGCACCTGCTGCATTTCGCGGCGGCGGAGAGCCCCAGCATCATCTGGCAGGGCGACGGGGCGGCAGGGCAACCGCTACCCTATTTCCGCGAGATGCGCGTCGTGCGAACCGCCGATGTGACACCGCATATGCGACGGCTGACCCTGGCCGGAAGCGACCTTGGACGCTTCGCAACGGGCGGGCTTCATGTCCGTCTGCTGCTTCCCAAGGATGGCGCAGTACCCGCCTGGCCGGTCACCGGCGTGGACAGCCGTCCGGTATGGCCGGAAGCGGAACGGCGGCCGGATGTGCGCGTCTACACGATCCGCCGCATCGACGTCGAAAAGGGAGAGGTCGATATCGACTTCGTATTGCATGATGGCGATGGCATGCCCGGCGCGCGTTTCGCGGCCAATGCACGGATCGGCGATATCGTCGGGATGACCGGCCCGGGCGGCGGCGACGTGCCCACAGCCGACTGGTGCCTGCTTGCCGGCGACGAGACCGCCCTGCCCGCGATCGGCCGCATCGTGGAGGCGCTGCCGGCGGGCGTGCACGCCGTCGTTCGCATCGAAGTCGCTGATGGCGACGAGGAGCAGAAGCTGGTTTCCCAGGCCACACTGGACATAAAATGGCTGCACAGGAATGGCGTGGCCCCAGGCAAATCCGCTTTGCTTCAGGATGCGGTCCGGAACGTGCCCTGGCCCGAAGATGGGCGCAGCGTCTTCGCCTGGGTCGGCTGCGAGCACAAGAGCTTCCGCGCCATCCGGTCCTACCTCAGGCAGGACCGGAAGCTGCCGCGCGACGCGCACCTCGTCGTCGCCTATTGGCGTTGCGGCTTCGAAGGCGATACCGCGCGGCAGAACGACCAAACCTGAGTTTGGCTGGCTCTGCCGTCAGTCAACGAGCACGGCGACCACTGCGGTGCAGTCGCCCGCCTTGACCAGTCCGGGGAAATGCCGCGCGGCCAGAAGGCCGGACATTGTTGCCCTGATCTCCTGAGGTGCGGCACCGGTGCGGCCGATGGAATGGATGCGCGCCAGGACTTGGCCGTCTTCGACGGGCTCGCCGAGATCGATCATCGTTTCGATCATCCCGTCGTCCTCGGCGAACGAGAAGCAATCGCCTGACGGCATGTCCAGCCAGCGGGTCGGCTGCATCTCGACCGCACCGGCGACAATGCCGGCATGGCGTAGCACATTGAGCACCCCGCGACGAGCGATCCGCACCGTTTCCGCGCGAGAAGTCCCACCGCCGCCAAGCTCGGTGGTGATGAACAGCTTGCCCATTTCTTCGGCCGCAGTGTCGAACATGCCGACCGCGTCGATCTCCAGCATCTTCATCGACCACGGTGCCGAGAACGCCTCGACCGCGGCGAAGCCCTTCGCCTCCAGCACCTTGTCTGGCCGGATATGGGCGGCGCAGAACGGCACGAAGTCGAGTGTCTTGCCGCCGGAATGGAAGTCGAGCGCGATGTCTGTGCGCGGCAAGAGTTCGCGCTGGAAGTAGTCGGCGATCTTCTCGGTCACCGTGCCGTCTGGCCGGCCTGGAAAGCTGCGGTTCAGATTGCCCTTGTCGATCGGCGAGGTGCGGGTGCCGGCGCGGAACGCCGGATAGTTCATCGCCGGCACGATGATGACCGTGCCGCTGACGTGCTTTGGATCGAGCGTGCGGGCGAGATCGTAGAGCGCCAGCGGCCCCTCATATTCGTCGCCATGGTTGCCGCCGGTGAGCAGTGCGGTCGGCCCGTTGCCGTTACGGATCACGCAAATCGGGATCATCACCGATCCCCAGGCCGAATCGTCGCGGCTGTAGGGCAGCCGCAGGAATCCGTGCTGCACGCCGTCGCGGTCGAAGTCGACGGCCGGCGTGATCGGCGATGGGTGAAGCTGGGACATCGGGCTCAATTCTTCACCACCAGCTTGCGCGGCACGTTGGCCAGGCACTCGACGCCGGTCTCGGTGATCAGGATAGATTCGGTGATCTCGAGCCCCATCGTCTCCAGCCACAGGCCAGTCATGAAATGGAAAGTCATGCCGGGCTTCAGCTCGGTGCGGTCGCCAGGGCGCAGGCTCATCGTGCGTTCGCCCCAGTCCGGTGGATAAGAAAGCCCGATCGGATAGCCGGTGCGGTTATCCTTGACGATGCCATATCTCTTCAGCACGGCGAAGAAGGCATTGGCGATGTCCTCGCATGTGTTGCCGGGCTTTGCCGCGGCAAGCCCAGCCTCCATGCCTTCCAGCGTCGCCTTTTCGGCATCGAGGAATTCCTGCGTGGGTTTACCAAGGAACACAGTCCGCGAAAGCGGACAATGGTAGCGGTTGTAGCAGCCGGCGATCTCGAAGAAGGTGCCCTCGCCCGACTTCATCGGCTTGTCGTCCCAGGTCAGATGCGGCGCTGAAGCATCGGCGCCCGACGGCAGCAGCGGCACGATCGCCGGATAGTCGCCGCCGATACCGTCGACGCCGCGCGTGCCGGCATCATAGATCTCGGCGACCAGATCGCACTTGCGCATGCCGACTTCGATCTTGTCGACGATGCGCTGGTGCATCGCTTCCACGATGCGGGCGGCCTTGCGCATATAGTCGATCTCGGTCGGGCTCTTCACCGCGCGCTGCCAGTTGACGAGAGCCGTGGCGTCGACGAAGCGCGCATTGGGCAGATGTTTCTGCAGTGACGCGAAGGCAGCGGCCGAGAACCAGTAATTGTCCATCTCGACGCCAATGCTAAGCTTGCCCCAGCCGCGATCGGCCAGCACCTGCGAGAGAAAATCCATCGGGTGGCGTTCGGTCGACTGCACATAGTGGTCGGCATAGCCGACGATGTTGTCGTGGGCGAGATAGGCGGTGCGCTTGGCGCCGTTGGCGTCCTGGCCGCGCCCGTACCACACCGGTTCGCCCGACGGCGGCACGATGACGGCCTGGTGCACATAGAACGACCAGCCGTCATAGCCGGTCAGCCACGCCATGTTGGATGGATCGCTGACAACAAGCAGATCGACGCCCTTGACCTCCATGGCCTTCCGTGTCTTGGCCAGGCGCTCCGCATATTCGCCGCGCGAGAATTTGAGATTAGGCTGCATTGTTCTTGGTCCTCGTTTGTTGGGCCTTGCGGCCAGCATCAGCTTTCGAAAATCGTACCGGTGTTGGCTGCTCGGGCACGGTCGCGGGCGAGCGTGGCTATCGCCGTGTCCTGCACGCCGGTGCCGGTGAGGTCGGCGATGGTGATGTCGCTGGCCGAGCGCCGGCCATGTCTTTCGCCGGCGATGATCTGGCCAAGCTCGGTAATCTCGGCATCGGCTGCCATGACACCTGTCGCGATGGCATGATGCAGTTCGCCCAGCAGCCGCGTCTGTTTCGCGCTGTCGGCGACGTAGAGATCGGCCATGCGCAGGATCGCCGGAGCGATCTCGTTCTTGTGCTCGGCGTCCGAGCCCATAGCGGTGATGTGCTGGCCGGCGGAGATGAAGCCGGCCTTGATCAGCGGCTCGGTCGACGGCGTCGTGGTGACGATGATGTCGGCGTCGGCCGCCGCTTTTGCCGCATCGGGCTCCGCGCGCACGACGATGCCTAGTCTTTCGCGCAATGCGTCCGCCGCAGCCTCGGCCTTGGCGGCGTCCCTGGCCCAGATGCGGGCCTCAGCGATCGGCCGCACCAGCATAAGCGCCTCGAGCTGCAGCCCGGCCTGGACGCCGGCGCCGAAGATCGCGGCAATTGAGGAGTCGGCTCGCGAAAGGTGTTTCGCCGCGACCGCTCCGGCCGCCGCCGTGCGGACGTCGGTCAGATAGCCATTGTCGAGCAGCAGGGCCTCGACCAGTCCTGTTTTTGACGACAGCAGCACCATCATGCCGTTGACGCTGGGCAGGCCGAGCTTCGGATTGTCGAAGAAGCCGGGACTGATCTTGATCGCAAAACCGTCGATACCTGGCACATAGGCAGTCTTGACGTCGACCTCGCCGCGGTGCTCGGGAATGTCGAGCCGCAGGATCGGCGGCATCGCCACCGGCAAGGTGGCAAGCGCGCGGAATGTTTTTT